>JBKHGK010000186.1:0-4363 GCA_046539705.1 Candidatus Brocadiia bacterium
TCCCGACGAACTTCAGTCGCGAGTTTTTTCCCGGAAGACAGCAGGATGGGACTATGTTAAGTTTTGATGTGGACAGCAATGACGCCGAAACGGCCGCCCGAACCGCCACTCTGACTCTCCGGAGCGGCACGGTGGAGACCCCCGTTTTTGCGCCGGTGGCCACGAAGGGCGCCATCAAAGGGATCCTGCCCGACCGGCTGCGCCGGTGTGGGTCTCAGATGCTGCTGGCCAACACGTATCACCTGCAGCTCACGCCGGGCGCCACCACGGTGTCGGAACTGGGCGAACTGCACGAGATGATGGCCTGGGACCGGCCCATTCTGACCGACAGTGGCGGCTACCAGGTGTTTTCCCTCTCCGAGCTGCGGGAGGTTACGGACCAGGGAGTGACGTTTAAAAATCCGCGGGATGGTTCCATGATGTTCCTCGGTCCCCGGGAGGCCATCGAGATCCAGCAGACCCTGGGGTCGGATGTGGCAATGGTGCTGGATGAGTGCCCCCCCTGCCCGGCTGAACGGGAGGAGGTGAAGAGCGCGGTGGACCGCACTCTCCACTGGGCCAGAATCTGTCGGGAGAATCACTGCAGAGAGGATCAGGCCATATTTGGCATCGTGCAGGGAGGGATATATGACGATCTGCGAGAACGGTGTGCGAAAGCACTTGCGGAGATGGATTTCGACGGGTACGCGATTGGCGGAGTGAGTGTGGGCGAGGATGATCAGTTGCGTTACAGGGCCGTGCGGATGAGCGCTCCGCTGCTCCCGGCCGACAGCCCCCGCTATCTGATGGGGGTGGGGTTTCCGCCAGACGTGCTGCAGGCCATCGGCGAAGGCATTGACATGTTCGACTGTGTTGCGCCCACCCGGATGGGGCGCAATGGCACAGCATTTACCGCCACTGGCCGTTTGAGAATACGTAACAGCCAGCACAAAACATCCACGGCCCCCGTGGAAAAGGGTTGCGAGTGCCTCGCATGCAGGTTATACTCACGCGGCAGCATTCACCATTTCTTCCGCTCGAAGGAAATGCTCGGCCCGATGCTTCTAACCCTGCACAATCTCCATTTCTATCATAGCATGATGCAGGGTGCGAGAGAGGCTATCAATAAGAGTTCCTTCGCGGAGTTCCAAAGACAGTTCATCTGTCGGTACAATCAGGAGAAAAAGATATGACCGAACTACTGCAATCACTGACGGTACTCGCACAGGAGGGCGGCGACGGCGGACAGGACGCCAGCGGCCTTGTGATGATCGTTCCGATGCTCCTTATCCTGGGCGTGTTTTTCTGGATGAGCCACCGCTCCCAGAAGAAGAAAAAACAGGAGCGTGAGGAGCTCATCGATAGCATCCAGCAGGGTGAAGACGTCGTGACGATCGGGGGCATCCGTGGGCGCGTGGCAAAAGTCGGTGAAGACACATTCCAGCTGTGTGTGGATGAACAGAACAACGTCCACATGGAGGTCAGCAAAGGTGCGGTGAGCGGACGACCCGGCGAGCAGGAGGACGAGGAGTAGCCCCGCCCGCCGTCTGAATTCGCTCGCAGAAATCTCCAGAATTATGCGCAGAGCTGGAAGGCACGGGTGTACTTCTGTAGAGAGTCCATCAATCCAGGCAACTCGCCTCATGAAGATCTTCGCCATAGGTGACCTGCATCTCTCGGCAACTGGAGAGAAACCGATGGACGTGTTCGGTCCGGAGTGGGCCGAGCATGATGATAAGATCCGGGAAAACTGGTGCAACACGGTCAGAGATGAGGACGTTGTCCTCGTGCCCGGGGACCTGAGCTGGGCCATGCGGCTTGAGGAGGCCCAGCCGGATCTGGAGTTTATCGACAAATTGCCCGGCATCAAATACTTCATTCGCGGCAACCACGATTACTGGTACAGTAGTCCGACCAAGGTTCGGCGGGCAACCGGTTCCAGCATGAGACTTATTCGTTTTGACGCGGATGTTCACAGGGGTGTGGGTATATGCGGTATCCGGGGCTGGCCGTGGCCGGGGCTTTCCGAATATGACCCCGAGGATGATGAAAGGCACTGGGAGAAGGCGCTCCACAGGTTCCGCCTGTCACTGGATAGCCTGGCCGAACAGCAGTGGGATACGGCCATCGCCATGTTTCACTATCCCCCCCTGACCCGTGATGAGTCCAGCGAACTCTGCGATATGGCCCGCGCGGCAGGAATCAGACGCGTGGTTTACGGGCATCTGCATGGTGAGGCCACCGAAAAGGCCTTTGAGGGGGAACGGGATGGAATAGTCTACCGCTGCGCCAGTGCCGACAATGTGGATTTCACCCCGACCCTGATAGTTGAGCATCCGAACCAGGAGATGGAGTAAGGCAATGCGAGATCCTCTGAAACTGCGCCGGTACCTGGTCCATTTCAGCAGTCACAATCTGCCACAGATCTTTACCGACACCCTGGTGATCGGCAGCGGTATAGCTGGGATCACCGCTGCTTCAAGGGCAACTGATTCGGGATCGGTTTTGCTTGTGACCAAAGCCTCGTTGCGGGACAGCAACACGAACGAGGCGCAGGGGGGAATCGCCGGGGCATTGAACCAGGAGGACAGCGCGGAGGATCATTTTCAAGACACGATAAAGGCCGGTGCCGAACTGTGTGATGAGGATGCAGTACGGATACTGACAGAGGAAGCACCGGAACGGATCAAAGAGCTGATGCAGATTGGAGTCGAATTCGACCGAACCGAAGATGGACTGTCCTTCACCCGGGAGGGAGGGCACAGGCGGCCCCGCATCCTCCATGCAAACGGCGACGCAACCGGATGGGCCATCGAGGATGTGCTGGCCCGGCACGCGCGGGAACATGATGATATCGGAATCTATGAGGACACCTTCGTAATTGATCTGCTGACTCACGACGGCGTCTGCCATGGCGGGCTAATATGGGACGAAGAGCGGGGTCTGATGATGGTACGCGCCAAACAGACCATTCTCGCCACCGGAGGTTGTGGCTGCCTCTACAGGGAGACCACCAATCCAGCGGTGGCCACCGGCGACGGATTGGCGATGGCCCTGCGTGCGGGAGCGGAGCTGCAGGACCTGGAATTCGTCCAGTTTCACCCGACCGCGCTTTACGTCGCCGGCGCCTCACGCGCCCTCATAAGTGAGTCCCTCAGGGGAGAAGGTGCGGTCCTCCGGAATCGGGAGGGCAGACGCTTTATGCCGAACTACCACCCCGACGCGGAGCTGGCCCCCCGGGACACTGTCAGCCGGGCAATCGTCGCGGAAATGAGACGAACCGGTGACACTCACGTGCTGCTGGATGTCACGGATTACTCGGCGGAGTATCTCAAGAAACGCTTCCCCACCATTACGCAGCTGTGTAAGAAGTTCGAGCTGGAAATCGATGAGGATATGATCCCGGTCAGACCCGCTGCTCATTATCACATCGGCGGGGTGGCCGTGGATATGCAGGGACGGACCAGCGTGGACAATCTACTGGCCTGCGGGGAGGTGGCCTGCACGGGAGTCCATGGCGCCAACAGGCTCGGAAGCAACTCGCTTGTGGAGGGGCTGGTCTTCGGTCACCGCGCCGGGCGGCGGGCGGCGGAAAACTGCCGTAAAATGGAGGAGGCCCCCCCGGTACGCACCCTGCAGGGACTCCCACAGGAACCGGCCTATGGCCGGCTGAACCTCACCGACGTGGAGAACTCGCTGCGCAGCGTCATGTGGCGAAACGTGGGAGTGAACCGGAACGAGGACGATCTGGATGAAGCACTGAACATGATAACGTTCTGGTGCCGCTACGTCATGGACAAAGAGTTCGGGGAACCGGATGGCTGGCAGCTGCAGAATATGCTCGCCGTCTCTCGCCTTATCGCCATGTCCGCCCGCCAGCGCACCGAATCAAGGGGGGTTCATTATCGCACCGATCACCCCGAAACCAGCGGCCACTGGAAACGGCATATCATCATGTCCAAAACCGGGGAAGAGTGGCTTTGAACTGACCTGTCGTAATTGCTGCATACCTGGAATCACCCCGCCCCCGGAAATGCGTTCTGTCATTCATAAATCAGTTGGCACTTGCCGCATCAACCCTAAGATATCTGTTAGTGAGCTATGAGGATTCACAAAAATTGGATACAGGCAGAACGCAATGCTCAGGAAAGTTCTGTCGGTACTGGCAATTGTTGGAATTATGTGCTCCCCGCTGCTGGCCGGGGTCAAACCGGGGGATGAGGCGCCGGAATTCCAGCTCTTCGGAGTTGATTACAGTTATCATGCTCTGGAGGATTATGCGGACAACGAGGGTGTTGTGGTCGTGTTTACCTGCAATCACTGTCCCGTTGCCAAACGATATGAGGACAGGTTGATCGAACCTGGCGAGGAGTATCAGGAAAGA
>JBKHGK010000187.1:0-4344 GCA_046539705.1 Candidatus Brocadiia bacterium
GACACAAGGTCACAGGGGGGCTAAACTGCCAGAATTCCACTCGTCGATCCCCGCGGTCTTGCTCCGCGGATGAGGGCAGATATATTTTATTGGATACATCGCCCCTCGCTACAATGGCTGCGTTGTGGGGCACCCGCCTTTGCCCGTTTCTTAGCTGGCGGACGGACAACCCATGAAATCCCACGGGCAATGTCCCCCTGCTTCCGACGGGCCAAACGGACAGTGTGACCTCATTTTGACAGTTCACCATCCAGTGCGTATAATCCGAATTCGCATTTGGACATCCGAGAGAATGATGCAGTGCGCCCATTTTTCTCTCAGAATGGATCCATCCCATCACTTTTCAGTGTGCTCAGCTAACACCATGATAATTCTTCCGGCCGTGGATATTCAGGATGGTCATTGCGTTCGTTTGCTCAAAGGGCAACCCGACACCGCCGAGACCTATTACCAGGATCCCGTACGAGCGGCTCAACACTGGGAGACAAGCGGGGCGGAAGCTCTTCACGTCGTGGACCTCGATGGCGCGCTGAAAACGGATGTCAACAATAAGGGACCGGCCGAACGCATCATTCAATCACTCAGCATTCCGGTCGAAATTGGTGGGGGGTTACGGTCAAAACAAGCCGTTCAATCCATCCTGAAAGCAGGGGCAGCGCGGGCTGTGGTCGGCACGCGTGCGGCAACCGATCCGGAATGGGCCATCGACCTGTGCCAATCTTTTCCGGACAAAATTGTCATTGCACTGGACGCCCGGGATGGCACGGTCAGCATAAAAGGCTGGCAGGAATCGGCCGGGATCAGTGTCGAAATGCTCGCCGATCGTCTTTCGGAGGGTGCCCCCGCGGCTTTCCTGTACACGGATATCTCACGCGATGGTATGCTCAGCGAGCCGAACTACGAGGGAGTTGAAACACTGCTTGAAACCACGGACATACCGGTTATAGCCAGCGGAGGAGTCAGTTCTATCGATGATATCCGCCGGCTGGGAGAATGCGGGGCCGACGGCGTTGTTACGGGTAAAGCCCTCTATGAACAAAGGGTTGATCTTGAACAGGCACTGGAAGTGGCATCAGAATTCGACACGCGGCTGAACCCGCGGGCCAAAATGCAGGAAATCAACAGGTAATCTTTCGACTTTCACCGAGGAGTCTGGAGGCAGTTTATGGCGAAACGAGCCGTAGAAAACATCCGAAACATAGCAGTGGTCGGTCATGGAAGCAGCGGAAAGACGACTTTCGTGGATCATGCCCTTCACGCCGCGGGCGCCGTCGAACGAGCGGGTAGTGTCGACGAGGGGAATTCCCTGAGCGACTACACGGAGGAAGAGAGGGAACATAAGTTTTCGATTCAGACGACCGCTTTTAAATTCGATTATGATAACGTGACCTTCAACCTGATCGACACCCCGGGGTATCTGGATTTTACCGGCTCCGCCTTAGTCAGCCTGCCCGCCGCGGAAACCGCACTCATAGCCGTTGACGCCGCTGAGGGAGTACGGCTCAACACGCGCCGGATGTGGGAATACGCGGAGGATCAGGAGATGAGTCGGATCCTGCTGCTCACTCACCTGGATGCCGACAATATCCAGTTCGAGAATCTGCTTGATAACATACGGGACTCCCTCGGACGCCAGTGCGTACCGGTCTTTCTACCGGTCGGCACGGGCGAGGCCTGTTCGGATGTGGTCAATGTGCTCACCGCGCAGGAGGCTCCCGATGGCGTCATCGGCGACTTCGACGCCCTTCACGATGAACTGCGGGAATCAATCATTGAATGCGACGACGAGCTGATGGAGGCCTACCTGGAGGGCGAAGAGGTGGGTCAGGAACAGCTGGAGGACACCTTCAAACAGGCCATTCTGGACGGCACAATCATCCCCATCCTGTGCTGCGTCGCGCAGAAGGAAATAGGCCTTGAGGAGACCCTTGATTTCCTGGCGGCCTGTTCTCCCTCCCCTGTCGAGGGTCCCACCCGCACCGCGGATGTGGGGGAAACGGAAGTGATCGAGAATGAGGACGGCGAGGAGGAGGTCGTCGAACCCGACACAGCCCAGATCACACCGGACCCGGACTCTCCATTCTGCGCAAAAGTATTCAAAAGCGTCACCGACCCCCATGTGGGCAAACGGGTCTACTTCCGAATATACAGCGGCACGCTCGAACCCGGTGACAACATACAGGTCGCCCGCACCGGCACCAACGAAAGCCCATCCCAGATCTATAGCGTGTTCGGGGAGAAACAACAGGAGCTGGAGAGAGCTATCCCCGGCGATCTGGTCTGCGTGACCAAGGTGGAGGATATGAAACTCGGGGATACAATCCGTGATCCGGAAGAGGATTGGATCCTCCCCGACATCGAGCTGCCCACTCCCATGATGTCGCTGGCGATTGAGCCGGTCAGCCGCGACGACGAACAGAAGATACAGACCGCCCTCAGACGGCTCTGCGAGGAAGACCCCACCTTCGATATGTACCGCGACGAACAGAGCGGTGAACAGGTAATAACCGGCATGAGCAATCTCCACCTGGACGTTATTCTGAGCGAACTTGAGGACAACTACGGGGTGGCCTGCGAAACCCACAGCCCCTCAATCCCGTACCGCGAGACAATTACGGCCAAAGCCGAGGGACAGTACCGTCATAAAAAACAGTCCGGCGGACGTGGACAGTATGGTGAAGTGTATCTGCGAATAGCACCGAACGAACGCGGGGAAGGATTCGAGTTCATCGATGCCATTAAAGGCGGTGTTATTCCACAGCAGTATATCCCCGCGGTTGAAAAGGGCATCAAAGAAACCATGGACGAAGGTCTACTCGCCGGCCACCCCATCGTCGACCTCAAGGTTGAAGTATACTACGGTTCCTACCACGATGTGGACTCCTCCGAGGCGGCGTTCAAAATAGCCGGCTCCCGGGCATTCCGTAATGCCTTTGAGGACGCCAAACCCACCCTGCTGGAGCCAATCGTCGAGGTCGACGTCACCGTGCCATCCGAATACGTCGGCGACGTCACGGCCAACCTGAGCGGGCACCGCGGGCAGATACAGGGTATGGATCAGGAGGGGCAGATGCAGACCCTCACGGCGATGATCCCGCAGGCCGAGATACGCCGCTATGCCGCCGAACTGCAGAGCATGACCGGCGGCGAGGGAACATTCACCATGGACTTCTCCCACTACGAGCCCGTGCCCTCGCACCTGCAGGAACAGATCATAGAACAGAGCGGAGAATAACAGCAATCCTGAAGCCTGACGCCGGAGGTGCCTCAATGCTTAAACCGTATCTCTCGAAACTTCTTCACGGGGAGGACCTCGAGGAGGAGGAATGCCGACGGGCCATGGGCCTTATCATGGGCGGGGAGGCCACCAGCGCACAGGTGGCCGGTTTTCTCATCGCACTCCGGATGAAGGGGGAAACGGTTCCGGAGATAACCGGGTGCGCCCGTGCGATGCGGGAGGCCGCCACCGGGGTCGAGGTCGAAGACACCTGTGCTATCGATACCTGCGGGACCGGCGGGGATACAAAAGGCACCTTCAACGTATCCACCGCAGCGGCAATCGTCACCGCAGCCGCCGGCGTCACCGTGGCCAAACACGGTAACCGCAGCGTCTCAAGCTCCAGCGGAAGCGCAGATGTCCTGCAGCAGATGGGAGTCAACATAGAGGCCCCGCGACCGGTGGTGGAAAACTGCGTACGGAAGACGCAGATAGGATTCCTTTTCGCCCCCCTCCTCCACAGGGCCATGAAACATGCTATTGGCCCGCGCCGGGAGCTGGGCGTCAGAACGGTTTTCAATATACTGGGCCCGCTCACCAACCCGGCCGGCGTCAAACGACAGCTGTTGGGCATATACAGCGATGAGCTCGTCGAACCAATCGCCAGAGTCCTGTCCAATCTCGGCGCCGAGCGAGCCATGGTGGTCCATAGCAACGACGGCATGGATGAACTGAGCGTATGTGACTCCAGTCACGTTGCCGAACTGGACAACGGCAATATCAACTGCCACACCATCAGCCCGGAGACATATGGTTTTGAACGCGGACAACTCCAGGACCTTATGGTGGATTCGCCCGAGGAAAGCGCCCAGCTCATAGAGGGCATCATCTCCGGACGACAGGGCCCGCAGCGGGATATGGTGGTTCTCAACGCCGGCGCGGCCATCTACGTCGGGGGCCAGGCCCAGGATCTCTCCGGTGGAATCAACCGGGCCGCGAATGCCATTGATTCCGGCGCCGCCCGCGATACCCTCCAGCAGCTCAAAGCCCTGAGCAACGAACAAAGTGCGCAATGAAAAGGGGCAAAAGCTAACCCGCATATTTCACAAACCTCAAACTTTAATTGT
>JBKHGK010000188.1:0-4338 GCA_046539705.1 Candidatus Brocadiia bacterium
AAAAATAATTGTCGCTTGAGATTTGGTAAATATGCGAATACGCGGCTTAGCCCGCCTACCGGGCGGAATTAGCAGATAAAGCACGCGCCAACACCTCGTCGATCCGGCCTCAGACTGCCCGCCGGTGGGACCAGCACTACCCCACAACATCCTTCTGCCACCCGCATCGACCACGATGTAATCGATCACTCGTAGAGCCTGTAGGTAACATCCGGGAAAACGTTATCGCGCCCTTCCAGGGCCTTGAGGAATGTTTCGGCCACGCTGTCGTTCTTGAGTTCATCGTGCAGGCGCCAGAAGTTCTCCAGATGTTCCTCGACCCTCCGGCGGGCGTAGTCCGCAGCGCCGTCGGTGGTTATCAGAAAAGGCCAGTCACTGCTCTGGGCCAGCATCAGCTCCCGGGCGCACTGATCCATCGCCCGTTCCTCCAGCTCGGTCGGGTCGGTATACCCGCTCGCAAGGTGGAGCATCGCCTCCTCCGCATCCTCCAGCCGGGGCTGAATCCAGTCGTTATCGCCATTGACCCATACGTCAAAATACCCCTCAAACCCCCAGCTTGAGGTGGCCGGGATGGACTTCTGTTGGACCGGATTCTCATCGAGATACCCGACCGGGGTTACGGGCTGGACCTCCGGCGTCTCCGCCAGCCGCCTGAAAACGGCGTCCAGAAAGAACGGCCCCTCATACCACCAGTGTCCGAACAGTTCCGCGTCGTAGGGGGAGACGATAACCGGAGGTCTGCCAATCTCCCGGCCCACCTCGTTGACCTGTCTGACACGTTCGGAGACAAAATGCTGAGCATGTTGCTTTGCCCTGGCACGTCCGGTTTCGGGGCAGTACGGTTCTTTCTCCTGGAGGGAAACTTCGCCGGTCACCCGGTGATATTTTATCCCGAGCCCGTGCCGCTCGCCGAAGGTATCGAGATAGGGTTCTATGTAATCGTAAGGCGCATCGTATCCGAGGTCACGGTGAAACTCCCGATAATGGAAATCGCCCGGATAACCTTCATCACCGCTCCAGACCTGTTTGGACGATTCCACGTCCCGTCCGAACATGGCCACACCCGACGGAGTTATCAGCGGGGCAAACAGGCCGTGGACCGGGGGGGGATCCGCCATCAGCAACCCGTGGCACTCCAGGAAGGAGAACTCAACCCCCGCCTGGGCGAGCACTCCTTCAAGATGCGGATCCCATCCGCACTCGGGCAGCCACAGGCCACGCGGACGACGCCCGAAATAACGGCGGTAGCATCGGCATCCCTGCTCCACCTGGGCCGCAATCGTCCGCGGATCGTCCAGCAGGGGCAGAAGTGCATGGGTGGCGGCGCTGGTGATAACCTCGATATCCCCCTCTTCCTGCAGTCGGCGGAGGCCGTCGATAAAACTTCTCCCGGCCTCCTCTCCGTATGTCCGATCCAACCGCCGAAAATGCCTGTAATACGTTCTCGCCGCATCCTCAAAATCCGTCCCCCGCCGCCGGTGCAGTTCGTCCTCCATCAGCTCGATCCGCCGGGAGACGTACCGACCACAACGTTTCTGCAAAAGCTCGTCGGTCAGCATCTCGCACAGAGGGGGGCTCACCGATACCGTCGCGTGCAGAGGCACACCGTCCGCCTGCAGGCCCTCCATAACCTCCAGCAGCGGCAGATAACACTCCGTTACCGCCTCGAACAACCAGTTTTCCTCGAAAAAGCGATCGTGTTCCGGATGTCGCACGAACGGCAGATGACAGTGAAGTACCAGGCTGAAATATCCCGTCTGCATGATTTTGTCCCCAGAGCTCTGTAAGTAGGAGGAGAATTGGGGCCTGTTATCCGTACAATCCCGGCTACAACGAACTGCTTGATGCCCCATCCAGCAGTCCTTCTTCCCATTTGAGTCCCCTGGCCGTGGCCTCATCAGCCGGATCATCCCCGGGTTGCTCCGAGCTCTCCCCCGTGCTGTCCTCGCCTCCCAGGTCGACCCATTCGGTCTCCGCTTTCTCCGGTCTTTCGGGAGGTTCGGCCCGGGGCATCCGCACTTCCGCGGATCGGGCCACCATCTGCCCTTCCCCCGGATCAACCCTGGCCAGCTCGACTCGATATCTGCTCCCCGGTTTCACGTGTTCGTAATACCTGTTCTCATCGCTCCCGATATCAATGTCCGTCACTTCCCGGACCGTATCCTTCTCCACGTCGCGCAGGCGGAGCGTATATCTCCCGTTACCTTCGACCTCAGCTGAGTCCACGTGCCACCATATGAAAAGCAGCTCGGGATTGAGCGCCCTTGCCTGCACATTCATGCCGGCGGTCGATTTGAATTCTGCCATATATCACACCCCTTCACACTCCGGTTCTCGGGCTCTGGCGATCAGATGATACGTATTCTACACGAAGCCGTATCCAACGTCATACGCCCTGCGGGAAAAAGGAGAAGAAATGGAAACTCTCAAACGCCCGCCAACCGGCCCCCCGGCGGCACATTCCTCACAGGTTGACAGCAACGCCCGGGGGACGTATCGTTGGATATACAGAGCAAAGAACATTGGTATACGATCCAGGGATAGTCACAGTTCGTTCATTGTTCACCACACGGGGAGGCTTCGGAATGAAAAGGCTACGAGACGGGATGGTCTGTTATGGGATGATCGGTGTTGCTTTTTTGCTGTTCACTGGTATCATCGGGGGCGATATTGTCCGGGCGGATGAGTCGCGGAATGCGTGGATCGGTGATGCCGGCCATTATCTGACACGTGGAGACACGGTTGTTTACCTGTTGAACGAGGAGGGGGATGATTTTGACATCACTCTGCACCGTTATAACTGGGTGTTCGAACCGGGAACCAAGTGGAACGATCCCAGCCTGGGTCTGGAGGTGAGTGGGCCCGACGATTTCACATTCAGCACCACGGTTACCACGCATGAGGACGGAGCCACGGTCGAGATCCCCGCGGAAGAGCCGGGAGTGTACAGGGCCCATGTGAAAGTCCACGGACTCAACTACTGGCACATGACCACCACTCTGCCCCTCGCTGTGGCGAGTGCAAGCGACCAGCAGCCTTTCACCGCTACGCCGATGGTTCCGCGGCGATGGTACTTCTACGTGCCGGAGGAGACTGAGTTTTTCACCCTTCGCACCTGGGGACATGGGGGACGTTCGCAGCGGGAGGATCATGGACTGGTCCTGCGCGCGCCCCATGGACAGCGCATGGGCGCCCTGTGGGATAATCCGAATCCTCAGGTCAGAGACGGCGAGATTATATGGGGACGTGACCGTGATGATCTGGAACAGAAGCTGGATATAGTGGTCGAGCCTGGCAGTGAAGGACGTTTCTGGAGCCTGGACGTCTTGCTCGGGGACGCTCACCTGTATTCCAACTTTTCGTTTTCCCTCGATGGCGTGCCTCCTTACCTCACACCGGCACCGGAAATGTGGTTCAGTCCCGAGGACGGCGAAAAGCCCCCACGCAAACTTTACGAAGAGGTCCCCTTTGTGAGGGCGGATCTGCCCGAGGACGGTGGGGAGCAATATCCACGGTTCAAACACTGGATGCCGGGCAGCAGCGGGGGACGGAAGGACTGGGAACCATCCTGTGCGCTGGGCACCAACGCATCAAACCATCTGCGCACACCGACAACATTTGCGCTGTGGAATCCCGAGGGTCGGGAGCTGGATCTTGCGCTCAGAGATTACGTGGTACGGCCCGACCAGAGCGGAGCCAGCCTCAGACTTCTGGACAGCACGGGAACGATTGAGGAGGAAATAGATGTCCCGGAAATACCGTTCAAACAAACCATACAGTTCGAGGGCGTTCAGTTCTTCCAGGTCGACGACCGGGAACGGTTCTGGGCCTACACCTACCCGGCAACTCCGGCCGTCCTGGTGGGAGATGACATCGGGGAAGGATGGAACAGGTTCCGGATTGAATCCGGCACGCGACGACACTGGTATTTCAAAGTTCCCGAGGGAACCTCTTCGTTCGACCTCAGGCTGGATACGGACAACCCGGATGACGTCGTGGCGGCCTATGTGAATGCCCCCGACAGACGCGTCGCGCGACTCCAGGCCAGCCAGGAACAGATCTCCATCGACGTTCCCGACGGACTCGACGGGTACATCTGGCATATCTCACTCGGGGTGGCGGGAACGACCCGGTATTCTCCCCCGGACGACAGGCCGCGTCATCCGGTTATCTCGCTTGACCTGGACCTCCGCGGAATACCTCCCTATCTGGCACCATCCTGGGGACAGTGGTTTGACCCGGAGACAAAGGCAGACTAACCGGCCTTCGACAAATATCCCATGGTTTTGCCACCGGCGGGAGCTGCGGGTTGAATATGCTCCCCATATAGAACCATAA
>JBKHGK010000189.1:0-4336 GCA_046539705.1 Candidatus Brocadiia bacterium
TCCCGCGACGGCGGGACCAAACCGGTATCGTTTTGGGTGCCATTAACACCCTGTACCGGAAACGGTCACCTCTTATGTTCGATCACCTGTTGCTCAAAAGGTGTGTAGAATAATTACGCTCTGAGGTGTGTGAAATATTCGGGATGGCAACATCCGTATTCTCAGCACCGAGACCGAAAGGAGAATCCGCATATGGATTACGACGAAGAAAAAGTGGACGATTGCACTCTGGCTTTGATGTTTCTTGTGATCCACAAGGGCCAGTACGCGACGCGGGCGTGGAAGGGGTTTGACTGGGATACCCTCGACAGGCTTCACGAGAAGGGGCTGATTTCCGACCCAAAGAGCAAAGCCAGATCCGTCGTGTTGACCGAAGAGGGAGAGAGGAGGTCCAGAGAGCTTTTCGAAGAATTGTTTGGCGAATAGTTGTCGTCCCGGGGTGGAGATCATCCAGGTGAGCAAGCGCAAGAAAAAGACACGCAGAACCCGTTGCGTCGGCCTCAAATGAACCGCGGCCCCCCTTAGCATCGTCTATCCGCGTTTCTGCACTGTAACCCAGATAATATTTCTGCTATATTTTAGTCATGCGGAGATGACCTTGATGTAAGGTGCAGTCGGTGGGAAACATCCAACTTTATTCTTACAGGATAAGTTATGAGCGGATTATTTGGCGTCGTATCGCGTACAGATTGCTCTGATACGCTTTACTACGGAACTGATTACCAGTCCCATCTGGGCACGGAATTCGGAGGTCTGGCCATACAGGGAGACCGTCTTCACCGGGCGATACACCGGATTGCCCGGGGACAGTTCAAAAACCTGTTCGATGATTTCCATCACAACTACTCGGGCAATATGGGGGTGGGAGTCATCAGCGACTCCGATCCGCAGCCAATTGTGCTCGGCGGCCGTCACGGCACGTCCACCCTGGTCACCTCTGGCCTGATCACCAACTGTCCGGAGCTCGCTGATCAACTCATTTCCCAGGGTATTACATTCAGCGAGATCGAGGACGGCAAACTGAATCAGACCGAGGTGGTGGCGAAACTCATTGCACAGGGAGACACGATAGTCGAGGGCATAAACCACGTGTTTGACCGCATTGAGGGTTCGCTCAGCCTGTTGATCATGAATGATACCGGCATCTACGCCGCGTGCGATCCAGCCGGGCGGGTCCCCCTGAGCGTAGCAAGAGGGCAGGGCATGATGGTGGCTGCGAGCGAGACCTGCTCATTTCCGAATCTGGGACTGGAGACAACCCGCCATCTGCAATCCGGCGAGGTCCTGTTCTTTGACGCCGGGGAGGTAACGGAAGAGGCGGCACCGGTCAAGGAGGGCCGGATCTGTTCTTTCATGTGGATCTACACCGGTTATCCGGCCTCGGTGTATCGGGGCATTTCCACTGAATCCGTTCGAGAACGATGCGGCGCGGCACTGGCCCGCCGGGACGCCGATATGGATTTTGACCTTGCCAGCGGGGTGCCGGACAGCGGCACGGGCCATGCGGTCGGGTACGCCATCGAAAGCGGCAAACCATTCCGACGCCCCCTGGTCAAATACACCGCAGGATACGGCAGGAGCTACATCCCTCCCAGCCAGGATGTCCGCGATCGTATCGCCAAAATGAAACTGATCCCAATCCAGGATATCATCGAAGGTAACAGGCTGGTGGTCTGCGAGGATTCCATCGTTCGTGGCACTCAGCTGAAAAACCTCACCGTCAAAAAGCTCTGGGATGCCGGTGCGGACGAAATTCACGTTCGGGTGGCCTGCCCGCCACTGATGTTCCCATGCCCCTACATGCTTTCCACAAGAAGCGTGGAAGAACTGGCAGCACGTCGGGCGATAAGAGATCTTGAGGGGGGAGAAGTGGACGATCTCTCCGCCTATCTTGATGAAAGTTCGGAGGAATACGGCCAGATGGTGGACTGGATAAGACAGGACATTAACTGCACGAGCCTCAAATACCAGCGACTCGACGACATGCTGGAGGCTATCGGGCGGCCCTGCGACGAACTGTGCACACATTGCTGGGCCGGAGGCGGAGACTGAGCCGCCTGCCACTCACTGATCTGCACGCACTCTATATGATTTCAGCTGGATGCCAGAAAAAAGCGACAATCCGCTCCGGGAAAAAGCAAGGTATCTGAAGGGTATAGGTCCCCGCAGGGCGGATAAGCTGCATAGACTCGGGATTGATACGGTCGAAGACCTCCTCTTTCACCTCCCGCGCGATTATGAGGACCGGCGTATCCCAACCCCCATCAGGAACCTGGAACTCGACACTGACGCGCTGATCAGCGGCACGATAATAAACGTCGATCTTCGCTCCCCCCGAAATCCCCGGAAGAAGATTCTTGAGGTGATGGTGCGTGATGACTCGGGCACCATCTCCCTGACCTGGTTCAATGCCTCGCGAGGGTGGTTGCAATCATTCCCGGAGGGAAAGACCATAACCGCGTACGGAAAGGTCCGGTATTACCGGGGGCCGCAGATGGTTGCTCCGGATTATGAGGTGGGCAGCGTCCCCGAGGAATCCGATAAATTCGGGCGTATACTGCCTCTGTATCCCCTCACTGAGGGCATATCGCAGCGACTTATGCGAAAATTCACCCGCAGAGCCCTGGACGAGGCCAGCTCGTTCATTACCGACGTTGTCCCGGGGACGCTGAGGGGCAGGAGAGAGCTGATGTCCGCATCCGAGGCCATCCGGAAGATTCATTTTCCCGAGGAAACAGGCGACCCGGAGGCTGCCCGGCGACGGCTTGCTTACGGCGAACTGCTGGTATTCCAGTGTGCCCTGGCCATACAGCGGCGGAAAGTGAAGGCTCAGACGGGATATTCCTTCAAAGTCGGGCCGAATGTTGATGAACGGATCAGAGGCCTGTTCCCATTCACCTTCACCGAGGCACAGGACCGGGTTATTGGTGAGATACGGGCCGATATGAGGACCTCACGTCCAATGAATCGCCTGCTCCAGGGGGATGTGGGCTGCGGCAAGACTGCCGTGGCGGTGTATGCAATGCTCGCCGCCCTTGCTGAAAGCAGTCGGGATCGGCAGGTGGCCATGATGGCCCCCACCGAGGTGCTGGCCGAACAGCATTTCATCACCCTCCAGTCACTGCTTGAATCCGCCAATGTGAATATACTGCTGCTCAGTGGAGCGTCCGGCAGTGCGGAACGGGAACAGAACCTCCGAGCGATCAAAGAGGGGGAGGCGGACATAGTTGTGGGAACACATGCACTCATCGAACAGGACGTGGAATTCAAAAATCTTGCCCTTCTGGTTATTGACGAACAGCACAGATTCGGCGTGCGACAGCGCCACCGTCTGCAGAAAAAAGGCACCCGACCGGACGTGCTGATAATGACCGCCACTCCTATTCCCCGCACGCTCGCCCTGGCCTGTTTCGGTGACATGGATGTGAGCGTCATCGATGAATTTCCGCCGGAACACCGCGGCGTGGAGACCGTTCTACTCTCGAAATTCCGACGTAAAGAGGCGTTCGTGGAGGCCCTGCGGGAACTGAAAGGTGGCAACCGGGTTTTTGTTATATATCCCCTGGTTGAGGAAAATGAGGATCTGGACCTTACCAGCGCAAAGGAAGGCTATGAGGCGCTCCGGAGGGGGATCTTTTCCGATTACAGCTGCGCGCTGATGCATGGCCGGTTACCCGGAGAAAAGAAACGGCAGATCATGGAGGGGTTCCGGACCGGTCAATATCAGGTGATGATCGCCACGACGGTGGTGGAGGTCGGTATAGATGTGGCTGAGGCCACGATAATGATTATCCAGCACGCCGAGCGACTCGGACTGGCCCAGCTTCATCAGCTCAGGGGGCGAGTCGGCCGAGGGGATGATCCCGGTAAGTGTTATCTGCTCGCCGAACCAACCACCGAGGAGGCAGAGCACAGGCTGGAGGTACTGACCGAATCGAGTGACGGATTCGAAATAGCCGAAGCCGATCTGCGGATCAGAGGACCCGGGGAACTCTTCGGAACGGAACAGAGCGGGATGCCCGAGTTCCGGTGCTATGACTTCTCCGATATACAACTTCTGAATACAGCCCGAGAGGACGCTTTTGCCGTGGTTGAAAAGGATCCCAAACTGGAGCATCCTGAAAACCGACGTCTGCGCCACCGCCTGATCAGTAAGTATTCCGGCCGAATTCAGTTCGGAGGAGTGGGATAAGAAAGCCTTCAGCTCAGTGTGGCTCCTCGGTGTAATATCCGATGGTGCGGATCGTTACAGGTTGTTCGGCTACCTCCGGTATCGACCGACGAAATCCGACGGGGGCGTCCGGCGGGGCGTGGTCCTCCTGTGATCTGACAATCC
>JBKHGK010000190.1:0-4335 GCA_046539705.1 Candidatus Brocadiia bacterium
CCCGGGCTCCCGGCGGTCGCCCGGGGCCATGGTTTGATTCGCCCTATCGGGCTCTCACTCCCCCGGACGGCGCAACTACGTCTGCTTCGCCCCCATCCGGGGGAACCGCTCTGGCGGATGGTGGAACCCGATATCAGCCCGCCTCATCGTCAATTCGGCGGGCAAAGTCCCGCAGGCTAATGCTGGATAAGAACTCCCTCTCCACCCTTTTTCGCTCCTCGTGGAGCCAGTGCAGCGCTGTGCCGTAATCGGAATCCCGCTCCGGTGCATCGCTTCGTCCGTCATCCCCTGTGGCCACGGCCTCCATGACCTCCGCAATGCTGATCATATCCGGCCGCCGCATCAGCCGGTATCCCCCGGTCGGGCCTCTCACACTCCGTATCAGGGCCTTCTCTTTCATCTGACGCAATATCTGGCGCAGATATTTTTCCGGAGCACCGGTCCGCCGGGCGATCTCGCCCGCTTTAAAATTCCTATCCGGAGAATAATTGCGAGCCAGATGCACGGCGGCCATCAGAGCATATTTCGTTTTATTGCTGAAACTTCGCACTTGCTCGCTCCACTGGAGTAACGACGGTGCCACCGATCCGGGTATAATGGAGATACACCCCTTTATTCCCGCTTTCCATAAACAGTAAACATCGATGGTATGATAACGTCGCCCACAGACCAAAGTCCATTCAACACCCCGCCCCAGCAGATGTCCCATTCCGTCTGAGGCATAACACCGAAACAACTCCGGCCGGAGCGACAGCAGGCTATTCTGTACGCATACGATGAAGGACAGGTCAGTTGACTTACAGAGGGTTTTGACGTACAAATTTTGAGGGATGTTACTCTATCAGGGAAAGAGTTCAATGACACGTTCGGAGACCAGTGGATTTGTTCTGGGACTGCTGGCAGTACTGTTCTGGAGCCCTCACCTGCTATCACTGCTGCACTACGGAAGCGGGCAGACTCCCATGCTGGTTCTACATTTTCACATACTGCTCTGGGCCGCAGTGGTATCATGGGGGCTTCTGATAGTATCGGGCGGTGTCGATAAACTGTCGGTGTTCCAGCGCCATGAGACCCGTTTTATCCTGCTGGTGTTGACGGGAGGGTACGGTATGTGGTTGTTGCGGGCCTTTGCCGTCGAGCAGGCCGGCAACCCGGCAAATGTCCATATTTTATTCTATGCCGGTCCGCTTCTGCTGGGTATAATGAGTTTAACATCGTCGGAGGGGGCAACCCTAAAACAGATCGGCGCACTTGTGCTCGGCTTTGTCGGAGCCATCATGATCCTGGCCCGTCCCGGAGAGGGAGAAACCGCAGCGGGAATGGCACCAGCCGCCTCCACAGCGGGACTGGCACTGGCGGGAGCCGCGCTGTGGGCTGTCTTTGCACTGCTGGCCCGCCCACTTGTCAGGAATGAACCCGTACTGCCAACCGCCACCCTCATATGGAGCCTGGGATCGGCCTGTCTGCTGGTAACGTGCCTCAGCACCGGTGAGAACATACTGGAAATCACCCCCCGCGATCTCTATACGACCATATTGATAGGGGGCGGAACAATTACGGCCGGGATGGGGCTCTGGCTTAAATGCCTTTCGGAGGTGACGGTGGCTTTCGCCGCCCCCATCTGGTATCTCAGTCTCATCCCCGGTATTGGACTGACCTACTGGCTGGAAGACCAGTGGCCGGGGTGGCTGGCGATCGGCGGCGCCGTCCTTATCCTGCTGATATGCCGGAGCGGGCAGTCACGGGACAGGACGGACCAGATGACGCTCAGTGACGTCATAAGAGAATGATAGTATTCGTCCCGTCCGAACACGCGGACAGACGATTGGTGGAGGGCGATTCAGGCCACCCAGGCGGGGCGACCAGCACCCACATTTATGATCCCAAAACGACCCTGTTTCTGATTATATCAACTAAAAGGGGCTCTTCGTGCTAATAACCTACTTCTGTATAACACTCGGCGCATACCTTTACGGTTCCGTTCCTTTTGGATTCCTTTTTGCCAGGATCCTGCGGGGCACAGATATCCGAGAGGTGGGAAGCGGCAACATTGGTGCCACCAATGCCGCGCGTGTGCTGGGGTTCAGATATTTCCCCCTTGTCTTTTTGCTCGACTTCACAAAGGGGCTCCTGCCGGCGCTGATCGGCCTTAATCTCGCCCCCGCACATACCGCGTATTCGCCCTCCCCCCTGGCCGTGGTCGGAGCAGTGGCGGCCATCCTGGGGCACGTCTTCCCGATCTATCTGAAGTTCAAGGGCGGCAAAGCAGTGGCTGCAGGGACCGGCGCATGCGTGATTCTGGCCCCCTGGGCACTGGCCATAGCGGCCGGAGTGTGGGCGGTGCTGTTCGCCATCTTCCGCTACGTCTCACTCGCCTCCATAAGCGCCGCTGCGGCGCTCGGGGGCTCGGTGTGGTTCGTGTACGATAACCCCGCAGGAGAGGGGCTCTATCGTACCGCTTTCTGTGTGCTCGCCTCCATAGCGGTGATCATCCTTCACCACGAGAACATCGGGCGTCTGCTCCGGGGAGAGGAAGATAAAATCGGGGCGTCAAATGATTCAGGATAGATAACAGGAGAGATATCCTGCGCCGGGAATCCGGGTGGGGCGGTGGTCGGTCATCGGTCATCGGTGATCGGTTTTAAAGGAAGTCCCGGGTGGGCGTAGAAACTGCCCGGTTTAACGTGAAATGATGCGGGAGTTGCCGGGGGCATGGTTGTTTGTGGGAGGGCACTGATTAGCGGTCAATCCGACGGTATCATCTCCTCGGGAGGTGGATCCAGCAGAGGTCCGATTGATGCATCCCGATCAACACCCAGTGCCTCCAGAAATCGTTCGGTGACCCCCTGGCGCACTTCAGAGGCATCTTCTTCTCCTTCAAACTCTATATGCCCCCCCGCCATCATGTCATGACCGCCGCCACTTCCTCGGCCACCAAGTACCCTGTCCATCACTCTATCAGCAACGGCATCCGGGTCGCTGCTGCGAATATTCAGCAACATGGTTGTATCATGTTGCCCCGTACAGAGCACCCAGCTCGCTCCTGCAAGCGGATTAAGTATATCAGCTACCCGCGCCAGTTCATCGGGGGCATGAACTCTCTGCAAATGGCATATTATCGCGCTTTCGCACAACTCTGCGGACTGCAGCGCGGCCGCCAGAGTGCGGAAGAAACGACGTTCCACACGCGGGTGTCGCATTTGGCCAATCAACACATGGTCCGCTCGCTCCAGCACCGACATATAGGTGCGCAGATCCGCCGAACTCACGCTTCGCCCGAGATCCTGAGTCTCGGAGATGATGGCATACGCCACCGCAGTGGCGATTCTGCGGTTGAGTTCCAGCCCGGCCGCCCCGTAATACTCCATAGCAATGGTGGTAACAGCCCCCACCTCCGGCCGGATATCAACGTGAGCAGCCCGGATGTTCTCGGACTCCGGGTGATGATCGATCACGGCGGCCACCGCCGCATTTTCCGGAAGGGAATTATTGGTGAAGGACGGCTGAGTATCCACCGAAATAAAAACGTCCTCTGGCCCGGCATCGACGGTGCTCATGTGCTCCATCTTAATACGCAGGCGCTCCTGCATGATTCTGTTATCGGGTCGTCCTATAATGCCCGCGTAGACGATCGACACTTCGGCCCCGCACCGGTTTTGCAGAACGGACTTTAGCACCATCCCCGCCGCCATGGCGTCCGGGTCCGGACTGTTATGGAGGACAACCCACACTTTGCGGGCCGCGCTCACGCTATCACAGAGGCACTTCAACCGCCCGCCGCCCTCCGTCTCCCCGGTAGCCCTCATACAATTTCCCTTCCGCCGGCTGAATCAACTGGCATGAGATCGCCACGCGATCAGTCAATGACTATCGCCTCGGTCGGGCAGATCTCCGCCGCTTCCTGGACGTCCTCTTCAAGATCTTCGGGGACCTCACTGACGATAACCTCGGCAAACTCGTCCCCCATCTGAAAGACCTCAGGACAGATGTCCACGCACTGTTCACAGGCAATACATTCATCAGTTACTCTGGCTTTCATCGCTGTTCTCCTTGACGCTGAATTTGAACGGTTTGTAATAGCTGACGTGCAGTTTAAAAACGACCCCTCTCCGTGTCAAACCACCAAATCCCGCCGAGGCGGATTGGACGGTGCGCGAACGTGCAGAAAGCTCGTTCGCCCCATCCACGTCCCTGCAACTCAGCAGAGCTATCTTAGCCAGCCCCTGTATACCTCATATTACTCCTTTTCCTCTTCGTTTTTCTCCCACCTTATCCAGGCGTGTTCCTCCGAATCACCTGTGTTCTCGTATATATCGACATCCTCCTCGATATAGG
>JBKHGK010000191.1:0-4325 GCA_046539705.1 Candidatus Brocadiia bacterium
CTAAAACTCATATACAATTCTGACGGCGGTGGTCCGCCCATCCGGAGTTGTGAGCTTGATCAGACCTTCCCCTTTATCCTCGTCCGGTGGATCTTCCACAGAGATCACAATTCTTGCCGACTCCTGTGGCCGAAGGGGCGAATCAGGAATGTCCTCCGCCTGTATCCAGTCATCCTCCGTTTCCACCGTCCATGCTGTTTCCGAAGCCCCGGCGTTGATCACAGGCACCGACGCAGTGCGGTCCCGGGACACTGTCACTGTCCGGTACAGGGGGATTACCTTGCCCACCATATAACTTTCATCTACGACCCTGTATAGTTCTTCACGATCGCTGACAAACTGGTTTGCATGCATAAATGAATTGCTCCGGTTGTTGAACCTCGCCGCGGGACGATCGTTGTTCTGGAGTTCGAAACGGTTCTCTCGATAGAGATTTTCACAGGCCTTCAGGGGGCTTTCCACCCCGTACTTGCCGTCATCGCTCTCCGAAATGGCGGCCTTCGGTCCGGATCCCCTGATATGCTCGAACACATTCCCCACGCTAATCAGGGGTCTGTTCTCGCTCCGCATGCCTTCTCCAAGAAACCAGGTGTGCTGGTTTATAACATTCGCGTTTTTCACTTCCATACGTCCCCCCCTGATCATGTTGCCCAGCAGAATGGGCGAAAGTGCTTCGTGCCGTGGCATAAAGTGATACCCGGGCCCCCTCAGGACTGATTCTGCCACCTCGTCGCGGTACTCGTTCCACCAGCTCGGGCTCCACGCCTCGCCGCTCATCCCGCGCCCGCTGCTTGTCCGGCGAGATACGTTCCCTTCCACCAGGTTGCCGATGGAGTTCGCCCAGAATGACACCCCCCGACTGGCCGACTGACTGGTGAGTTCGTAACCGTCGGGAAAAGCATTCAGCTCGTTGCGATAAATGACGTTGTTCACGCTCATCGGCATTATCGATACAATTGAGCTCGCGTCCGGTTCCACGCGCCATGGCCGGTCCACTGTGACGGACGAATCGGTGCGGTCCACGACCCGCCTGGCCTGTCCGAAGCCGGTACCGTCAATTATAAATATGTAGTCGCCCCAGTCACCTGTCACCACGCTCACCTTGCCGCCGCCTGTAAAGTCGCGGGTAGTTGACTCATAGACCGTTCCGTCTATTTTCCCCGACGTGTCCAGCTCAACCGTGCGCCCGTGGTTTTCCGCCACCTGTCCGACCCATCGGTTATGTGATTTTGTGCTGTGGAAAAGTATCATCTCTCCCATGTTCCCCTGCCACGCCACATTTTGAGCGACATTATGGGCGAAATAATGATCGATCATTCTGGGGTTCCCGGCGCGGCCGGCCACCAGCATCACCCGACCGAGCCATGGCATTGGCTGGAGCTCATTAAAGTCACTGTGAAATGTGTCACTGCTCATCATTCGCCCCTCGGGCCACTCATTGAGAAAACGATTTTCCTCTATGACCCCTCGGACGCCGTTCGGGTACACCCCGGCGTGATTGAATCCGTCCTCGCCGATAATGGTGTTGCCGTGTATCCAGTAGTCACGGCTCGGGTGCCCGTCCAGAATATCAATAATTCCCACGTTGTTATCGGCCAGTTCTATCATCTCCCCGGCCACCCGAATGCTGCCGGTAGAGACCCCCCGTTCATTCTGCAGATCCAGCCCGGCCAGCCGGAGATCCGAGGCCCGTCCGTCGATCGTCACAAAACCGTTGGTGCTTTTCAGAGTAAACCCCTCCAGCTCCAATTGCTCCGGGGCAACACTAAGTGCATGTATCGTATCGGCAACCCCGCGCCACCGTCTGGAGATTAATCCGTCGGCAAAATCCTCGCTGAACAGAACTACATTTTCACCGGCTTCACTTCGTGTTACATCTATCTCATCGATTCTGTAGACGGGCTCCTCCGCCTTCAACGGGCGTGGATCCACGGGGTGAAACGTGACGGCGTTCACCTCTCTCCGGCGTTGTTCATCCTCGCCCGAGCGGTCCTCGCCCTCAAGCAGCTCCGACATCCCATTTTCGTCGTCATCGTCGCCAAAGATTTCCATAAAGTGTAGAAAATCCAGCTTCACACCCCCCCGGTCATCCACTTTCAGCTCGCCCTTTTCGGGTCCCAGGAGTATCTCAACGTCCACAAACCGCTCCAGAGGAAGATCGTCCGTTTTTTCCTGTGCGAGAACCTCGCCCCCCATATCACCGTTCATAATACTGAGATCGCCGTTCTGCCGGACCACGAATGTTATCTCAAGATCCTGTTCGCCCTTCACTGTCACCCCGGTCCGGTGAACGTCCTGCCCTCTGTCCGGTTCCTCGAACTTCGCCTTATACGAGATCCGGATCGTTTCCTGTGCGATATCCACCGGATCAATCTCCACCGAAGGCCGGGATCCGGTTGTGAACCCGCCACACCAGCCTGGCTCACGCCCCCCTCCATTGTCCCGCAACGCCACGAATTCTCGACTCCGCTGGAGACGAGCGTCGATGATGGTGTCCTCCTTACCCCGCCCCCGTACGGCCGTTCCGGAGGGAATATCAAGCGATTGACGCAGGATGTATTCGCCCTTTTCGAGACGTAGAACGCCGTCCTCATCCTTTTTTGACAGTTCTTTCAGGGCTTCCTGCAGCGCAGCCGTATCATCCCCGTCGGAGGGGGCCACGGACATTGTCCGGGCCTTTCCCTCGTCCGGCTCCACAATCACCATATCGAGCGGTCCACCAAAACCCCATCGTCCACCATGTCCGTTGTGGACGTAAAGCTCGTATTTCCCCGCCTCCAGGGTGTCGGGAACCTGGAATTCCACGGAGCTCGGCTCCACCTCGACGACGTTCATCTCTTTCCAATCCTCCCCCCCAGCCGGCACCAGATAGACATGCGAGCGACGGCGTTCCCGGTTCCGTGAGAGGTTTCGGCCAAAGACCCGTCTGCGCTCCCCCGGCTGAACTTCATTACCGAGCGGACCGAGCCATCGGGGTGTGGCGCGATTAAGTAAGACCGGCGCGCTGGGACCTTCCCGATTTTCCACCCACACCACATACATCCCGTAGGGCAGGCCTTCGGGTAGACTGGCCGTTATCAGGTTCTCCCGCACGTTCCACAACCGGGCACGATACACACTCACCCCGTCTGAGCCGGCCGCCGCAACCCACACCGTCGTATCTGTTCCTGCCCGTTCTCCTTCTGTGAGGGTAAACCGGGTTCCGGTCATCGTAAAACTCTCATCCGGTTTCACCGAGCGATTCCACTCTGCGATAACCGGCGCGGCATCGGTCACATCAGCGACATCGGCCAAAACCCGGTCCGCAAACTCAAAAACATCACCGGGAGCCGAAGGTGCGGCCTCCGGCGGACTCCATTTCCTCGGAGCCGGTAGATCCTGAGCTTGCAAGGATGTTTCCGGGCAGCAGACCTGTAAAAGCCCCGTAATGACAATCATTCCCGTACACAGTAACCTGATTCGCGTTGGCATACTTTGTCTCCTGTCAAAGCAGATTGATCCATGTCTCACACGCCGACCTGCGGGCGGTCCGCCGGAATCCATCATCTCTGGTTCAGCAGGTCCGTCTCTGGATCTACTGTCATGAATCGAGCGTGAAAATAACGTTGCGCGCGGTTCGCCCAGGGCTTTGCCGGATCCTCCCCTTCACGGGAGAAAACCATCGCCACGGCATGCAGCCGCCCATCGCCGCCGACGACCAGGGAGTGTATTTCGGCAACGCGACGCCGCCCGTCGGTGATAATCGGCCCGTGGTCGGTGACCTCGCCGGCCTCCATATCGTAGGACATCAGATGGGCAGCCCGCCTTTCCCACAGCGCATACGAGACGTAGTAGAGAGTACGCCCCTTGCGGGCCAGTCCCAGACCCGCGTAAAAAGGACCCTTCTCCGGGTCCTGAAAGCCCATATAGGCCAACCCCTCTATCTCGGCCCTGTGACTGCCGGTTTCGGGTGGGCGAAGGCGAAACAAATGCTCATCATGCCCGGTTATGCCGTACCACCATTGGCTCTCAGGGTCGTATAGAATTGGGGTCCATCCGCTCTTTCGCCATGCGCGTGATTCAGGATTCGGAGAAGGCTGTGGCACGTCCGGGTTAAAAGGCAGCCGGGTCAGCAGGGCCGACATCTGATCCGCGGCCGGGTCATATTTGTAAACCATCCGTCCCCACGTGCTGCCGTAGACGTTGCCCTCGCGGTCGGAGATCAACATCCGGCACTGATGCGGGTTATCCTCAATCGATCCAACCTCGACAATCTCGTCGGTGTCAAGGTCGTAATAGTACAGCGTCTGATCCTCCTGCGCTATGCCGTAAAGGCGGTCATACAC
>JBKHGK010000192.1:0-4323 GCA_046539705.1 Candidatus Brocadiia bacterium
CTGGCATGGCCACGGTTGATCCTCTTCGCCGGGACTCAATCAAGCACAAACCCGACCGTGTTTTTTTCTTTCCGCGTAGCCAGCCCCGCCCGATATTCATCGTCATGATTGGCGAACATTCTGCTACGGGGTTTCCCCGGTCAGATACCGGCAGGCCTCCAGATAGCGTTCGGTGGTCTTTTCCACCACTTCATCCGGGAGAGCGGGTCCGGGCGGGGTGTGGTCCCAGCCGGAATCATCGAGCCAGTCCCGCACATATTGCTTATCGAAGGAATATTGGGACTGCCCGGGCTCATAGGTGTCGGCCGGCCAGAACCGGGAGGAGTCGGGGGTGAGCACTTCATCTATCAGTATCAGGTCCCCCTCATGGAAGCCCCATTCGAATTTCGTATCCGCGATAATAATCCCCTGCTCCGCCGCATATTCGGATGCTTTTTTGTATATGTTGAGGGATCGTTCGCGAAGCTCTTCAGCCACATCATCACCGGCAATGTCTCGGGCCCGGTCCATGTCTATGTTTTCGTCATGACCGGTTTCGGCCTTGGTGGCCGGGGTGAATATGGGCTCGGGCAGCTTATCCGCCTGTTCGAGACCCTCTGGGAGCTCAATCCCACATACCGTTCCGCTCTCCCTGTATTCGCGCCAGCCGGAACCGGCCAGATATCCGCGGACCACACATTCTATCGGTACCACGTCGGCACGGTGAACCAGCATGGAGCGACCATTCAGGATATCCGCGTTCTCCGCGGCCACCGACCCCATCTCAGCCGGATCGGCCGTAATCAGGTGATTATCCGTAATGTCACCCAGAAAATCCAGCCAGAAAAGTGTCAGTTCGGTCAGAACCTTGCCCTTCAACGGTATACCGCTCCCCAGAACCGAATCATACGCACTTATGCGGTCCGTGGCCACGATAAGCAGGTCATCCTCGATCGCATACATATCGCGCACTTTACCTCGGTTGAGCAACTCAAGTCCATCAATATCCGTCTCCATCACAACATGGTGTTCAGGCATCCCGATTTCTCCTTTTCATACTGGTGGGTTCACTGGTTGCGAACGTTACTGTGGGTCAAACGCACCCATAATCCTGTTGACCGATAGTATACCGTCACCTCCAGAGCCACGAAAGTGCATTACGCAAATTCGATTCCTCTCGCTCCATCTCCGCCGTAGCATGCCCCCTTCGACGCCCGCTCTATTGTCCATCTTTTTCATCCTTTTCGTCGCATTCCTCCACCTTGCGGGACACCAGGGCTTTCTGTTCCTCTTCAAGCACATTGCGCTCGTGATACTGTCCCTTTACAACCTTTCCTGACGCATCCACTTCTCGCACATTCAATTGCGATGCCCTTCTGTAGGCACGACAGACTTCCTCCGACAACCCGTCCATCTCCTCCGCCGTCCGCGCATATGTCAGCCACGTGCGAGGCACCGAGGGGTGCAGCTCCGCCGCCTGTCTGAACATCTCCACCGCTGGCCTCATTCTTTCCTGAAACCGCAGGATTTGTCCCGCGTTACGGTAGAACTCGGCCTTCATCGGATTCAGTTCTATGGCGCGCCGACCGGCCGCCAGTGCCCGTTCAACCAGCGAGTCAACCTCCGACTTCTGCACCCCGCCGCCCTTACGAAGGGTCATTGCCAGCATAAGCTGATTCCGGGAAAGTTCTTTCCACGCTTCCCCGTCCATTGGTATGTCCTCGACCACATCCTGGTAGAGCCCCACGATTTCCCGCCGCACCTCCACCGGATCGTCGGCGGATCCGCGCTCTCCCCTTTTCGTGAAAATCCTGTCTTTCTGCAGCGAATAGTCCAGGCAGCGCGGCATCACAAGCGTTGTCCATCCCAGTGCCACCGCGAACACCACCGCCAGCAATGCCCCCGCAAGGGGCAATGAGAGCTTTCTGGCGGACTCATCGCTGCTTCGGGCCACCACCAGCAGAGCTCCCAACCCCACGGCCGTGCCCCCAATTGCCGGTATCCTTAGCGTAAATTCGCCCGTCGAATGCACCAGGAAAGCCCCCAGGCCGGCAAGTATACCCATTTCCAGAAACCGGGACCGCCGCATATCCTTCAGCGCCCCGAATAACGAACGAAAGCTCACCACCCAGACCACAAACAGAAGAGCATAGGGCAGCCAGGGAATGGCTTCCAGCAGCGGAGGCGCCCCCGTCTGCGGGGGTCTGAAGTTGCCCCCCGTAAAATAGTCGACACCGAATCCAATCAGCGCAAGTAGAGGGCCCAGGTAGATGAATGCGTCGTTCTCCTCCCCATGTCTCTCCGCACTCCAATCTCGTTCCTCCGAACTGCCTGACTCTCCTCCCCGGGGCCATATACTCCATAGAGGCACACCAACAGCGCAGACGAGAAGGAAAAGCCCCACAGTTCCGTTTTCGGCCCACACCTGCAGAAAAGCGTTGTGAGCAAGACGCGTTTCTTCGTGTTCCGGTTGTTTCCGCAGAGTATAATGTTCCTCCCACGATCCCGTCCCAACCCCCCGCACGGGATAATCGGCCACCATCTGGCCGCTGACCTGCCAGTAATGGGTTCTGACGCCAAGTGATGCCTCGAACCGATCCCACCCCGGCATAATGCCCGTAGCCTGTGCGGCCAGAAACACAAGGGCAAATACCGCAATCCCCCCCGCAATTCTCCACCTGAGCTGCTTCAGGCGAGACCATCCAAATCCCAGCATCAATATTAAACCCCCCGCCAGCCCCCCCACGAGTCCCCCCTTTGATCCGCTCAGGAAAAGTGCTGTCAGAACTGCCAGCACCAGCAACAGGGTAACCGCCCCCCACCATCTGGTCCGGTTCCCCCGCTCCGAATGATAGAGCCCGAGAAAAAGACCAGTCAGCGGAAAGAGGATAAGAAGCAGATAACTGGCCAGCTGGTTCGGGGTTATAAAATTACCATAGGCTCGCCCCGTCCTGATGCGGTTCACTAACGTATCGAACATCGGGCCGGATACTTCGAAAACTGCCCGAAAATAATCCGGATCTCGTTTTATCCACCTTTGCAGGGCCGGGATGTAAAAAATACGGTGAAACACCGCGTAGAGGGCAATCACCACGCCCGTTGCAAGCAGACAGCTCAACAGAAATCGGGCGCGCCGTTCATTCGACACCACGTGAATCACAAGAAACGCGGTCAACCCGTAGCTGGCGAAAAGAACCCACACTTTTGCGGCGTTAAAGAAGTTACCCCCCCCTGCACCCGATACACCCATCCAGAGCAAAAAGCCAACCCCGACTAAACCGCCCGTGCCCATCTTCCACAGCGGGTTCTGCTGAAGAAAACCATGACATATCCAGAAAAACACCGCCACCAGCAGAAACATCACAAATACACTCAGAGTCCCAACCTCGGCCACAAGCCCGGATACCACAGGCCGATGCAACAGCACAAAAGCGGCCACAAGCAGAGGTACCCACCGGCCGGCCAACAGTATCCAGGGGGAAAGAGCTGATTCACGGCTTTCCGTCTCCGCGTTATTCTGGGGGATCATGAGCAACCCTCTCAAAGAGGCAGATAATCCAGTCTGAAAACCGTCACCGGAACTTGCCCGGGATTGTAGGGCAAAGGCATTATGTTTTCGAACGCCAGCGTTCCCGCGCTCCGGTCAATGATCTGTATTTTTTGTCCAGCAACCACGTAAGGGCGCGCACGGCGTCTTCCCCCCTGTCCTCCCCCGCGAAACCAACGGCATTGAGGACCGCCCGGGCAAGTTCATCACGTTCGGCAATGTCCTCGCATTCCCGGTCAAAAAACTCCTCCCAGTCCCCTCGCACCCGCTCTAACCTTGCGGCCGGATCCCGACGCGATGCGGAATCGGGTGGGAATAGATCGGTCTGCCAGACGTCCGAGCGCCTGAAACGGTAGAGAGCCGCTATTCGATCATAGGCCGGCATGAGGACATCATGATCGAAATCCGCTCTGTCCTTGATAGCATAAAACAGCTTATCATCCACGTCCTCAAACAGTTCCCCGTTCTGCGCCTCTGATCGTCGGATCTCTTCAAGATATTGTTCCCGCGGCCGGGTGTAGAGTTGTTCTATCAGACGGGGTAATGAGTTTTCCTGAATCCTTTTGAGCGTGGAATCCACATCTCCTGCAAAATGCTTCCGTAGTTTCACGGGGCAGAATCCTTTCCACTGACATCACGTACTGACCCGGGCAACAGGAAATAAGTGTGGTCGGGCCCGGGCTCATGGACTTAATTATTGCCATAAACTTTACGAAAATGTAACCGCACACCATTACACATAACCGTGAATCCCACCTGCGCGAAGCGCTTTCGGAGTGCGCCGGCCATGCCGGCGC
>JBKHGK010000193.1:0-4322 GCA_046539705.1 Candidatus Brocadiia bacterium
TAGGGCCCCCCTTTTCAGGGGTTCTTCTCAGGTTCGTAGTGGACCCCTTCAGGGGTTCCGCCGTTGCAGCTAACGTCCGCCCCTCACCGCGTCGCTCAGAGAAGGAGCCGCGCAGCGCTCGACTCCTACTTATTCCCGGACATCTGTGACCTGAGCGTGGTTCACTGAATACTTACGACCAAACCGGTGTTGCCGGCACTGTTAAAAACACCCTGTTGTTATAAACCTGCCTGTGACTTTGCGATTCACCTCTGGTGGAGTTGCTTTTAGAATAATTATCGTTTGAGGTTTGTGAAATATGCGGGTTAATCACTTACTCTTCATGCACTGGCGACCCGTTAACAACAACTGGCTCCGATGTCGCAAAGCGTCCGATCCCAGGAATCATCCTCCCCCCACCCCAATCCCGCTTGTCACTTTGGACAACCGAAACGATATCTTATGAAGCTACAGCGAAGAACAACAAATGAAAGGCGACCAGACCAAATCAGAGGGGCTTGACAACAGCGTCAGCTGTCCTCTTTGCGGGCGGGATGTCCCCCCAGAACTGACCAACGTGCATCACCTCCGCCCGCGCTCGCACGGTGGAGATGAGGAGGACGCGGTCCGGCTGTGTCACATGTGTCACAGTTTTATTCACGCCACCTTCACGAACCGGACACTCGCCTCGGGATTTGATACGCTTCGAAAATTGCGCACTGATTCGGACGTCCGGCGATACGTACAGTGGGCCAGAAAACAGAAACCGCGTCGTCGGCCGAAAACGCACGGGCGTAACTGCAAAAAATGACTCCCAACCAGATCCAGCCATGAATCATAACTCCAGCACAAACGACGTATCCGCCGGGGAAACCAGCAGCGACGCACTGCAAGCCATCCGGGAGCGGAAACGCATCGTCTATCTCCTGGCGCTGGCGGGTGGTACGTTAATCTTTGTGTTGAGCTGGTTGCTCCGCCGACACAGCGACCCGTTTATCCGTCACCTCTACCCCGCCTTCGCCCTGTGCACGGCGGCCATGTTCCCGCTGATCTGGTGGCGGGTTAAGACCCTCAAAAAGCTCGAATATCTTATGATGGTAGCGGTTTCGATAATCGTGATGAGCCGGCTTTTCTGGCACTTTCACCTGGCCGGCCCCGTGGATGAACACCTTCTCGTTCTCGCCGGGGGTCACTACTGGGCGGTGGGAGTGGTCTTAATAGCCGGTTTCGTCGCTCTTGATCTGCGCGGGGGAATCTGGCTCGGAGTGATCATCATCGGCCTGTCGGCAGTCATAGCAACAACCGGAATCATCGGGCAGGTCGACAGCGGTCATCCCGTTTCCCCCAGAGCCATCCTGTATCTGATCCGTATTCATATATTTATGGTCGTGATACTGGCCCTCACCAGCGCGGCCACCTCTCTGCGTGAGAAACTGCAGCGGGCTCTGAACCATGCCCGCGAACTCAGCGAGTGGGCACGAACGGACGTTCTGACCGGCCTGCCCAACCGCCGGGGCGCCGAGCAATATCTCCGCCAGCAGGCCGCCGCCGTGAAACGGTATGATCGCAGCGTGTCGCTGATCCTGGGAGATATCGACCGGTTCAAACGGGTCAATGATACGCATGGCCACGACGCCGGAGACAGGGCTCTGATACAAACGGCTCAGTTGCTCGAAGACCATGCACGAAAATCAGATGTTGTGGCCAGGTGGGGCGGAGAAGAGTTCCTCATAATCGCCCCGAATACTCGCCGGGCGGAAGCGGCCTCTCTCGCCCAAAGGCTCCGAAAATCGATTGACGCCCATACCTTTGAGACGATCGGCCACATAACCATAAGCATGGGAGTTGCTCAGCACCGCAGGATGGATGACCCGGCAGAGACCGTTAAAAGAGCCGATACGGCCATGTACGCCGCCAAAAATGCAGGGAGAAACCGGGTCGAAGTGGCCGGAGATACTGATGACACACAGGGGAACGCAACTTCAACAGACGTTCCCGAGACCGTTCAGGATCAATAAAAACACCCCTGGCTGGACGCCGTCATAATTGACATCCGCCCGAAGAAGGCGGACAATCTCCCCTGTTTTCGGGCGATCACCATCCCGCTACTGTGAGGTATCTTATAAAGTGCAGAGAACGGAAGACATCATAACAACACTGCGGATGTTCCAGGAGGAAAACCTGGACGTGCGGACAGTAACCATGGGGCTGAATCTCATGGATTGTGCGGATCCGGACACAAAAGCACTGTGTCAGAAGATTCGGGAGAAAGTGCATCGGCGCGCGGGCAGCCTGGTGGAGGTATGTGAGGAGGCCCAGCGCCGATACGGCATACCGGTCGTGAACCGCCGCCTGGCATTCTCCCCCGTCGCCTCACTGGTGCCGGGCGGCACGGAGGATGAGTTCTGCCGTGTGGCCAGAGAGCTCGATGAGGCGGTGGACGAGATAGGGGTGGACCTGGCCGGGGGATTCAGCGCTCACGTTCAGAAAGGCATGAGAGCGGCGGACCGGGCACTCATCCGCGCCATACCCGAAGCAATCGGCTCGACGGAACGAATCTGTGCCTCCGTGAACGTGGCGGACACCGCCGCGGGTATCAATGTGAATGCCACAAACCTGGTGGCAAAACAGATCACGGAACTGGCGGGGCGAACGAGCGATCGGGACGGTTTCGGGGCGGCCAAACTCAGTGTGTTCGCCAACATCCCGGACGATAACCCGTTCATGGCCGGGGCGCTGCTGGGATACGGAGAAGGAGAATGCGTCCTGAACATTGGTGTCAGCGGACCCGGCGTGATAAAACGCGCCGTCGAAAGACTGCACGAGGAAAGGGCCAATCCGGACCTGGGCCAGATCGCGGATCGCATAAAAAAGACCAGTTTCCGTGTCACGCGTGTGGGCGAACTGATAGGACGAGAGGTCGCGGCGCAGCTGGATGCGCACTTTGGTATCGTGGATCTGTCCCTGGCCCCCACCCCGCGCATAGGAGACAGCGTCGGTGAAATACTCCAGGCAATGGGGGTGCATGAGATTGGCGCTCCCGGTTCCACAGCCGCCCTCGCCCTGCTGAACGACGCGGTGAAGAAGGGCGGCCAGTTCGCCTCATCCTCCGTCGGCGGCCTCAGTGGGGCCTTCATCCCCCTCAGCGAGGATCGAGCGCTGGCACGGGCGGCCGAACAGGGATACCTCAGCCTGGAAAAACTCGAGGCCATGACAAGTGTCTGCTCCGTGGGACTGGACATGATTACGATCCCGGGCAGTACGGATGCCGACACCATAGCGGCACTGATAGCCGACGAGACCGCAATAGGCGTTATCAACCGCAAGACCACCAGCGTCCGCGTTATTCCCGTCCCGGGAAAGGAAGCGGGACAGCTGGCCGAATTCGGCGGCCTCTTCGGTCAGAGCATAGTTATGCCCGTCCGGGCCTCCGGTGGCGGCTCACGGTTCGTGGCACATGGCGGCCGGGTGCCCGCCCCCCTCCATTCACTCAACAACTAACATGAAACGGGTATTCTCCTGCCCCTCCCCTCTGAACCAGCGACGCAAAAACATCAACTATCACCCTCAACAACAGACAGCAATCAACCATGTCAGATTCACTCAGTGACCACTCAGCGCCCGGCCGTATACGCCCGCTCGCCCTCTGCGTCATGAGCCAGAACGGACGGTATCTGCTGGCCGACGGATACGATCCGGTCAAAGAGGAGACGTTCTACCGCCCCCCCGGAGGAGGCATCGATTTCGGCGAGACCAGTGCCGAAGCCGTCAGGCGAGAAATTTACGAGGAAATGACACTCGAAATCACCAACGTCCAGAAACTCGGCGTCCTGGAAAACATATTCACCTTCAGTGGACAGCCCATGCATGAGATCGTTTTTGTTCTCGATGCGGATCCGGTCGATTCCACCGTCTACGACCGAAATCAGCTGTGGGGCCGTGATTCGGACGGGCGCCAGTTCACCTGCCACTGGGTGGACATCCATTCCGTCGACCCCGATTTTCCGCCGATTTATCCGGATGGTCTGGTGGATCTGCTCGATTGAGACATCAGAGGGTACGGAGCATACTCCTGTTGATCTTTGCGTTCATCCGCTAACCCGCTTATTTCAAGCGCCCTCAGCACCGGATATGCGCGGAAGGCAAAGGCGGGTATCCCGCTCATGAGCGGGCGGAATATCCCGCGAGAGCACCAGAGTTCCCGGCTCATATGCCCTCGCCTCCTGCCCGGCGGAGATGACGGCGGCTCCGATTGCTGGCGATTGGAGCAAGGCCTGCCGGGCAGGATTCTTTTCCTGCTTGAATTCTGTGCCCTTCCCCAGCACACCGGAATATGCGGGTTA
>JBKHGK010000194.1:0-4241 GCA_046539705.1 Candidatus Brocadiia bacterium
TAAATGTGGTGGGACATCCTCCCAAACGCGGGGTGTGATTCGCCACAGGTCTGGCGATTTTGCTTTTCTCCGCCTGTTGTTCCGGTCACGCTGAGGCCAGTGGAACATGAATTCGTTCCGCTTACCGGTGGATGACGCAGGCCGCGAGCCACCGTAAGTCGGTCCCTATTCCTCAATCTCCCATTTCACCGTCCACGGCCTCCAGACGCTATTGGCCCCGTAGCTTCCGAACACTTCGGCCGGCTGCTGCTGTTCGAGCATCATCTGCACGTCGAGGGATATTCCTTTGCCGAATCCGAGCACAGGCCCTCCGACAGCTCCCACCGGTGCCATGACGACAACGTTCAGGCCGTGCAGGATCGGCAGTCGGTCCATTGCTTCCCTGTTATGGCGATACGTCTCGGCCGGGGCGTCTATGGCTCCCATTGGCACGCCCGAGGCCGTACCCGTTACGGTCGCACAGCCGGTGGCAAACAGAAGAGATAAGGCCATAACGGACACGGCAATCACGATTCTTCGCATCGGATATTCTCCCTCAGATTGAAAACTTGCCGTCTTCATAAATCACCTCGCCGTCGGCGTAGATCTGTCCACCTTCTCTCATATCACACAGTATATCCCAGTGTATACCGGATTCGTTCTCACTTCCACTTGCCGGGTAGCCCCGTCCCAGGGCCAGATGCACCGTTCCTCCCATTTTTTCGTCAAACAACATATTCCGGGTGAACTTCTGGATCCCGTGGTTGGTTCCGATTCCCAGTTCTCCGAGCCGTTTTGCTCCGTCGTCCGTATCCAGGAGTTCCCGAAGCAGGTGTTCCCCTTTTTCCGCGGATGCATCGGTGACCTCCCCGTCCTCGAACTCCAATCGTATGTCCCGGATTTCCCTTCCCGAATAAATTCCGGGGAAACTAAAGCGGATATGTCCGGTGGCGCTGTTTTCCAGGGGCCCGGTGAAGACTTCACCATCGGGGTAATTCCGTTTCCCGCAGCAGTTGATCCAGGTCCGCCCGGCGGTGGACAGCTCCAGATCGGTGTCGGGGGCCACTATCCGGATATCGCTCACTCCGTTCAAAAACTCGATTATTCTCTCCTGTTCCTCTTCAATTCCCTCCCACAGGGCCACGGGGTCTTCCTGCGTCAGTTTGCAGGCCTCCCGGAAGAATTCGCGGTATTCCACCAGCGACATCTCCGCTTCCTGAGCGCGCGAATGCGTTGGGAACTGCACCAGAACCCACCGCAGCTCATCCTCCGCGGCTCGCTGCATGAATGTCGCCATGATTTCATCGGTGGCGCGCCGCCGCCGGGCGATCCTGCTTCCATCGATACCGGTCAGTGAGCGGGTATTGTGACCCGACCGGATACGGATTGTGGCATCAAAGGTTTCGGCCACCTGTTTGAACAGCGGGGGTTTATGTTGCAACTGTTCTTCCGATGCATGTTGATAAAAAATGTAATCGAGGTCGGCCGGTTTGCATATCACGGACGGATGCCCGCCGGCTACCAGGACCGCCCTGTAGAGCTCCTGCACCAGAGGAGCCGCCAGATCCGACCCCATGATGGCCGTCTCATCCCCCTCATTCACCTCCACCGAATAGTTCACCAGAGTCTCCGCGAGCCGCCTCAAGTTCTCGTTCCAGCCCATTGTCGATTCACCTGTGTTAATTGTTGTCTGGCTTTTGCGGGGCGTGCGCTGCCATCGCCCCGGTTCGGTCACGATTATCCTTCGATCACCTTTCCCGGCAGAACGTACAGGGGTTTTGGATATTTGAAGTCCTTGATGACTTCAGCGGCAAAGATGTCGATTTTCCCATCGTCATCAAGATATTCTTCCTTTATCCATCCGCCCACGCACTCACCAATGAGGAAGCTATGATGGCCTATGGGTATCTCCTGCTGGAAACGCATCTCAACGGCCGCCGCGCACTGGCAGATGGATGGAACGTCAAGCACGACGCCGTCCCGCGTGCACAGTCCGGCTTCGTATACCTCGCTCTTATCCTCGGGCAGGGAGTCGGCCAGTATCGACAGAGCATCCACGATCTCCGCGCGGGGGACATTGATAACGTATTTCTCCTCCCGCAGAATGTTCTCGTAGGTGTGGCTGCCGGTGGAGATGGCCGCGCCCACCTGTGATGGTGACAGGTTGGTGTAGGCGCCGAAGACACCGGCGTTGATCACTCCTGACTCGTGCAGTGTCGTGACTATTATCGTGGGCTTGGTCGCCAGGTAGCCCATCGCCTCCGTACCGGTCACCTCATGATATTCACTCATTGGCCTTTCTTTTTCTCCCTCTTCATTCGTTCCTGGATTTTCCGCCACTGATCTCGCATGCTGACCGTGCGATTGAACACGAGTTTGTCATCGGTGGAATCGGGGTCCACACAGAAGTAACCCTTACGTTCGAACTGACAGACCCAGCCATCGTCGGCATCATCTTTCAGGTGTGGTTCGACCTTACAATCCTCGAGCACCTCGAGGGATTCCGGGTTCAGCCGGTCCTTCCAGTCCGCCGCATCCGGCACCACATCCTCGTCCAGAAGAAGCCGATCATACAGACGCACCTCAGCGTCCAGTGCATGTCGGGCCGAGACCCAGTGAAGTGTGGCCTTCGGGCTGCGCCCATCCGGGGCGTCTCCGCCTTTTGTTTCCGGATCATACGTGCATCGCAGCTCCACTATCTCCCCGTTTTCGTCCCTCACCACGTCCTCACACGTGATGAAATACGCCCATCGCAGCCGCACCTCGCGTCCCGGTGCCAGCCGGTAGAACTTCTTGACCGGTTCCTCCATGAAGTCGTCCCGCTCTATGTAGAGCTCTTTTGAGAAGGGGACCATGCGGGTGCCATAGCTCTCGTCCTCGGGGTTGTTCACGCACTCCATGTGCTCCACCCGGTCCTCCGGGTAGTTCGTTATCACCACTTTAATCGGCCGGAGCACGCCGTATCGCCTGTGGCACCGGCGGTTCAGGTCATCCCGGAGACAATGCTCCAGCAGCGCCATATCGATCTGACTCTCGGTTTTTGAAACGCTGATCTCATCGCAGAAGTCCCTTATCGCCTCCGGCGTGTATCCCCGCCTGCGCATACCCTTCAACGTTGGCATTCGCGGATCATCCCATCCATCCACATGTCCCTCATCCACCAGTTCCCGCAGTTTTCGTTTGCTCAGGACGGTGTTGGTGAGGTTGAGCGGTGCGAATTCGATCTGTTGCGGATGATGCACGCCCAGGCGTTCCAGGAACCAGTCGTAGAGCGGCCTGTGATTCTCAAATTCCAGCGTGCAGAGGGAATGTGTGATACCCTCGATGGAGTCCTCCAGCCCATGCGCCCAATCGTAGGTGGGATAAATGCACCATTTATCGCCGGTCCTGTGGTGCCGGGCACGTCTGATGCGGTACATGACCGGGTCGCGCATGTTCTGGTTGTCGTGCGCCATATCGATTTTGGCCCGCAGCACGCATTCCCCCTCCTCGAACTCCCCCTTGCGCATCCGTTCGAACAGGTCCAGATTTTCCTCCACGGATCGATCCCTGTAGGGGCTGTCCTTGCCGGGCTCGGTCCAGCTTCCCCTGTACTGGCTGATCTGTTCCGGGCTCAGGCTGTCCACATAGGCATCACCCTGTTCGATGAGCTGAACCGCATACTGATAAAACTGTTCAAAATAATCCGATGCAAAATAGAGCCTGTCCTCCCAGTCATACCCCAGCCATCGGACGTCCTTTTTGATGGCGTGCACGTACTCATCCTCCTCGGTGATGGGGTTGGTATCGTCGAATCGAAGGTTGCACTGTGCCTGCTCATATTCCTCGCCGATACCAAAGTTGAGGCAGATGGATTTCGCATGTCCTATATGCAGATATCCGTTTGGTTCGGGTGGAAACCGCGTGTGGACGCGCCCGTCATTTTTGCCCTCTTCAATATCCCGGTCGATGATCTCCCGGATGAAATCTCTGCCGTTGGATGCTCCGCTGTTTTTGCTCATATCGTTGTTGTCTCAAGAGAAATGCTGACTTGGGGTACAATCAGAGTTGGGAACATTCGGTAAAATACTAAGTATTCAGTGAGCCACGCTCATGTCATAAGTTTTCGGGAAACAGGCAGGTGCCGAGCGCCGCGCGGCTCCTTGTTCACAACATCGCTCGCAGGGGGCCAATCACAAAGCCACCGGCACAGGGCCGGGCAGGGTAAAAACTGTCGCACTTCACCGGATAGTTATATCAGCGTTGTGCCCCCTTCTGGGCTG
>JBKHGK010000195.1:0-4221 GCA_046539705.1 Candidatus Brocadiia bacterium
GTCGCATGGCCTGGCCAATGCCAGGGTGTCCGGAGTAGAGCTCGTACCTAAATCCTTGACACTGCCCCGGGCAGAAGGTATATTTAGAATATCAGTTTTCAGTGGTTTTTGAGGAGTCCTGGACAATATGAAATCCTTTGGAATTAGCGTCTGTGTTTTAGCTCTGCTGGGAGTTTCGTCAGCTGTCATGAGCGGTTGCCGGGCGATGAATGCTTTCTCGCCCCAACGACAACGCCAGCGCCGGTATGCCATTGACACGGACCTTGACCGGATGGTGGACGATGCGGACTGGATCCTTGGGCTGAAACGCCCCAGCGGACTCCACAATAAAAGCATGCGATGATTCGTGTGGATCCCGAGCGACCGGATAAATCAGTGGGGCCATCGCTGGTGGGCGAGGAGTTCCTCACCATCTGTTAAGTGAGGCTAACGTTCCACGGGAATACAGCGCATTCTTCCCCGGAAAGGGAGGTGTGTGTTACAACACGGATATGCAGTTTGTCTGTTCGAGTTTCTTTGCCAATCTCCGGAAACAGCGGCGTTATATGGTCGGTTATGAGCCGGCCCTGATGCTGCGCGCGGATCTGGAGGTGTTCCGGGCCATTCGGGAGACGGGGGGACCTGCGCGGGGCTGCGAGGCCTCGGTCCGGCGTATGAGTGCCGGTGATACGCCTGCTGTGCGTGGCCAGAGGGGGATCGACCGGAGGTGCCGGGATTGGAATGGCGCTATATGGGGCGGGGGTTGTGGTTCGGCAGGGTTGAGACCGGGAAATAGGGTGGTTGCGCTTTACTCCGGCCAGCGGGTCAAATATCATGGAATTTAAAGCAGTCCCGCGGACCACCAATTTGTGTTTGCCGGGAGAGGAGGATCTCCATGAGGGGGCAGAATTATATTATTGCAATCGTTACGGTCGTTGTGGGCACTGTATTGATCTGTTTTCTGGCATATCACCGCATGGCGGGCACCACTCCGGATTCTGAGGAAAAGGAGGGCATTATGAGACCGGTTGACGGCAGCGACAGTGACGAGGTTGAGGATAAGGCCTCCGGGGAGGAGACCGAGGAAGAAAGTGAAAAAAACCGGGATGAGGCGGACGAGGAGCAGTGGCAGCCCCCGCGGTTCAGCGAACGGCGGACCGAACGCCACCGGATGGTGGAGGAGCAGATCGCCGGACGGGGGGTGACGGATGAGGACGTGTTGAAAGCTATGCGAAATGTACCGCGGCACAGCTTTGTCCCATCAGGTCAGGAAAGCGCCGCATATGCCGACCGGCCGCTGCCCATCGGACACGGCCAGACGATCTCCCAGCCCTATATTGTGGCCACCATGAGCGAACGCCTGGAGCTGGAGCCGGGGGACCGGGTTCTGGAAATTGGGACCGGAAGTGGATACCACGCCGCCGTGCTCGCGGAGATCACTTCCAACATCTACACGATTGAGATAGTGGACGAACTCGCCCGACGCGCGGAGGAGACGTTCGAGTCCCTGGGGTACGATGTCATTGAGGTGAAGAATGATGACGGATATTACGGGTGGGAGGAACATGCGCCTTTCGACGCCATAATTGTCACGGCGGCGCCGGGGCATATTCCTCCGCCATTGATGGATCAGCTCAAGCCAGAGGGGCGGATGATAATTCCGGTCGGCGGGTCTTATGATGTTCAGTATCTGATGCTGGTTACAAAAGATGAAGAGGGCAGCACCAGCACCAGGCAACTCATGCCGGTCCGCTTCGTTCCCATGACGGGCGCGGCGGAGGACAAGTGATGACTGATGGGCGGGCGAAAAGGTGCCTGAGGAGTTTGAGCCTCCCTGCTCTGGGCACCTTTCTGGTCTCAATGGGGCTGATCGGGCTGGAACTGGCCCTGATGAGATGTCTTTCCGTGGCCACATGGCACCACTTTTCCTTTCTGGTCATCAGCACCGCACTGCTGGGCTTGGGGACCAGCGGAACGATACTGACTCTTGTGGGGGACCGATTGCGCCGGCATTTTGAGGTGTGGATGGTGCTCCTCTGTGTGCTGTTTATGGCCAGCGTGCCCCTTGCGTTTCGGCTGTCGCAGCTTCTGCCGCTGGATTTCCAGTACGCGCTCTACAGCGTCCGTCAGGCCGGTGTGGCCATTGTTTTTCACCTTCTTCTTTTTGTTCCTTTTCTTCTGGGGGCTCTGGTCATTGGCGCCGTTCTCATGCGCGTTGAGTCGGGTGTGCAGCTGATTTACGGGGCCAATCTTGGTGGTAGCGGAGCAGGAGGTATTGCGATCCTTATGTTGATGGGGTTCCTGCCCGAGACCGGTCTTCTTTATGCAGTCAGCGGGCTCGGAGCGGTGGCGGCCGTGTGCTGGGCATGGTGCGGATATCGAGACGAGCAGGGCATTATAACGGGGAGGCGGTTTGTGGTGGTTATGCTGGCCCTGGCGCTTCTGGGGTGTACTTTTGGCATTCTGGAAAGCGAGGATCCTCTGGAGCTGCGCATTGACGGGTACAAAAACCTGGCACAGGCGAAACGGCTTGAAAAACAGGGTCGGGCTGAACGGATCCTGACCCGTAGCGGGCCGAGAGGACGACTGGATGTCTATGAATCTCCGACTTTTCACGATACGCTCTTCGCGGGTGTCACGGCGAAAAAAGCCCCTCCGGATCAGGCAAAATTGCTTGTTGACGGGGAACAGGCGGGGACGATTTACAGAGTTGATGATCCGGACGAGGCGCCGATCCTTGACGAGACTATAATGAGCCTTGCCTACCGGATCGCGAAGCCGGAAAGGGTCCTTCTGCTGGGTGAGAGCGGCGGAACGGGCGTCTGGCTCGCGAGACGATGGGGGGCGTCGGATATAACGGCGGTTCAGAAGAATCCGGAAATTATGCGGCTGCTGCGGGGGCAGCTGTCCGAAATATCCGGCAACGTGTTCAATCTGCCGGAAGTCCGTCCCGTAGTGCGCTCTCCGCGCCTGTTTCTGGAGTCGGCGGATCGCCGTTATGACCATATCCAGTTCGTTCATGCCGAGGGGATGGCAACGGGAGGCGGAGGGATGCGTGGGGCCCATGAGGATTATCTGCTCACCGTGGAAGGACTGAGATGCGGATTTGAGAAACTCGCTCCGGGGGGAGTTATGTCCATTACTCGCGGGGTCCAGACGCCGCCCCGCGACAATGTGAAACTTCTCTTTATGGTTCTGCGGGCACTGAAGGGGGCAGGAGTTGAGGAGCCGGGCAGGCATGTGACGGTTATTCACAATTATGGCGCGGTGTCGACTCTCGTCTCTTCGAATCCATTCTCCGCAGACAGATGTGAGAGACTTGGCCGGGCGGTTGAAGCACTGAATCTGGATGTTGATTGGCCCCCCTGTGATCACCTTGAGCCCTCGAACAGTGTCTCCGAACTGCCCGGACCAGAGGACGACCATCTCTCGTGGTATCATGCGGCGGCCGAAAGCGCGTTCTCGGGGGGGGAAGATGCCTTTACGGAGGGATGGATCTACGATGTCTCCCCCGCGACGGATAATCGCCCCTATTTTTTCAACTTTTTCAGGTGGGGTGCCATCCCGGTGCTGCGCCGGACCTTCGGGAAAGGCTGGTTTCACAAGGCGGAGATGGGATATCTGGTCGTCCTGGCCTCGGTGGTGGAGATAACCCTTATCGGAGCGATATTTATCCTTCTTCCGCTGTTATGGCTGCGGCGGGCCCGGGGCGCGGCGACCGGTGGTGGCCGGTTGCCGGTTGCGGTTTACTTCCTGTTGCTGGGGGTAACCTTTATGTTGGTCGAGATGGGGCTCATAATCAGATTCTCACATCTGCTGGGGGATCCCGTCCTGTCGGCGGGTGGGGTGGTCAGTGCTTTTCTGGTTTTCAGCGGCCTGGGGAGCAGCGTCAGCAGGTCGGTGTTCGACCGTCCCGAAATCGCCATAAACGTAGCGGTGGGAGGAATAGTGGTCTTCGGCGTCGGCTATGAGCTTCTGCTGAGCGGCCTGGTCGAGGTGGCTGCCGCCTGGCCGGTCTACCTGCGTTTTCTTGTGGTTGTCATGATGGTGGCACCTCTGGCCTTTCTGATGGGCTGGCCATTTCCCAACGGTCTCATCCGGGTTAAAAGGGGCAATCCACATCTTGTGCCCTGGGCGTGGAGCGCGAACGGTTTTGCGTCGGTGGCGGGAGCTCCGCTGGCCACGTTGATTGCGATGGAGTCCGGCCTCAGTACCGTCACACTGGTCGGAGTGCTGCTCTAT
>JBKHGK010000196.1:0-4221 GCA_046539705.1 Candidatus Brocadiia bacterium
TTTGGGATGCCTGGGAAAACGGCCAGCGGCATCTCAAGGTGTTGGCGCGATGCCGGTTGCAGTGTACAATCAGGCTCAGATATAATTTCCGGGCGGGAAGGGCATGAACCCTTTTTTTCAGAAATCCTCACTTTCATTCGGGACAACCAGCTGTGGAAGACGGGAAAATACAGGATGGTATAGCCTTTGTGAGCACTTATCCACCGCGTCAGTGTGGAATTGGAACATTTACGCGAAGTCTTTCCGGTGCGTGTCAACCTCATATGGATGGCCGGTTGCGCAGTCTGGTTGTTGCGCTGGACAATCCGGAGGAAGAGCATGATTATCCGGACATCGTGCGGCATCGGATTGATCAGCGTGCGCGGGTTGATTACGTCGAGGCGGCGGAATTCATCAACTTCAGCAACGTCAGAGCAGTGTCACTGCAGCATGAATTCGGGATCTATGGGGGGGCGGACGGCTCCTATGTGCTGGATATGCTGCGGGAACTGCGCTGCCCGGTTATTACCACCCTCCATACCATACTCGACGAGCCCACCGAAGGGCAGCGGGAGGTAATGGATGAGCTGGTTGTGCTCAGCCAGCGGCTGGTCACCATGAGTCACAAAGGGGCGGCCTTTCTGGAAAACATCTATAACGCTCCACCGGAGAAAATCGATTTCATCCCGCACGGGGTCGAGCAGCTCCCCCTGGTGGAGCCCGATCTCTACAAGGATCAGTTCGATATGGAGGGGCGCGAAATTCTTCTGACCTTTGGGCTCCTGGGTCCCGGCAAGGGGATAGAATACATGATCCAGGCGTTGCCCCCCGTGGTGGAAGAATTCCCCGACCTCTGTTACATAGTGCTCGGTGCCACTCATCCGGAAATTAAAGAGAGAGAGGGGGAATCCTACCGCCTCAAACTCCAGCGTATGGCGCGGGATCTGGGACTGCAGAGAAACGTCCTGTTCATAGACCGTTTTGTGGAGCAGGATGAGCTATGCGAGTTTTTGAAGGCCGCCGATATCTACGTGACCCCCTACCTGAGCCGCAAACAGATCACCAGCGGGACGCTCGCCTATGCGGTGGGCGCCGGCAAACCGGTGGTCAGCACCAATTACTGGCATGCGGAGGAACTGCTGGACGAAGGCCGGGGGGTGCTGGTGGAGCCGGAGAATCCCGAGGCGCTTTCGGATGGGATTCTGGGCCTGCTCCAGAATCCTGATCGGTTAAGGCATATGCGCGCAGAGGCATACGAGTACAGCCGGGATATGGTGTGGTCGGAGGTGGGGCGAAAGTATCTGGATACCTTCCGGGAAGCGATGAGCGCCGCAAGGGTCCGCACGGCCATGCCGGATGCCAGTATGAGGCGCCTTTTGCCCATCACCGGCCTGCCCAGGCCACGGCTGGATCACATCTCCCGTATGACGGATGATACCGGAATGCTGCAGCAGAGCCGGTATTCTGTCCCCAATCGGGCATACGGTTATTCGACCGATGATAATGCACGGGCGCTGGTGGTGGCCGCCAAGTTCCACAACCTCTATAACGACGAGGAGGCGGAGGAACTGCTCGCCAATTATCTGAGTTTCATCCAGTATGCGCAGCGTGACGATGGCCTGTTCAGAAATTATATGGGCTATGATCGCAGCTTCAGAGAGGAAGTCGGCAGCGACGACTGCTATGGGCGAGCCCTCTGGGGACTGGGGTATGTCATTGCGCGGGGGCCCGATAGCCTGGTTCCATTTGCCATCGAACTGTTCGAGGCATCCGTGGAACGAGATAAGGTGATCGATGTGTTGAGTCCCCGGGCCCGGGCCTACGCGATGCTGGGGCATTATTACTACCTTCAACACTTCCCGGAGGCGCGAATCATTGAAGAGTGCCTTGCACGGCTGGCGGATAAAAACATAGAACTCTATCACACCCACAGGACGGAGGACTGGCACTGGTTCGAACCGGCCATTACTCACGATAATTCCATTCTGAGCCAGTCGCTGTTTCACGCCTACGAGATCCGCCAGGAAGAGGATTATCTGCAGATCGCCAGAGAGTCCCTGGATTTCCTCGTCAGCAAGGCCTATCGGGAAGATCGGTTCTCCCTCGTGGGGGAGACGGGATGGACTGAACCCGGTGATGAACCCGAGCAGTACGACCAGAAACCGGTCGACGCGGCCGGGCTGGTGGAAGCGTGTAAAGCCGCCTTCCGCCTGACCGGTGAAAGGGATTATCTGCGAGATATGCGCGGGGCGTTCGACTGGTTCCTCGGGGTCAACGATCAGGATCTTCCCCTCTACGATTTCAGCAACGGCGGTTGCTGCGATGCCCTTACCTCCGCGGGGGTCAATGAAAATAGAGGCGCCGAAAGCACGCTCTGCTGTATGCTGTCCCTTCTTACGCTCACCGAGATATATTCCGAGCAGGACAGGATTATCATGCAGGGGGGGATACGCAGAAACGCCCCCGGCCGGTGAGCTGTCCGCCCCACCATCTGACCGAACACGGAATTCTCTGGAGTGGAGCATTATGGCCGAGAAAAAGCCTGTAGTGATGATAAGCAGCTGGCCGCCGCGCAAATGTGGTATAGCCACCTTTGCCGAGGAGGCCATGGAATTCATCCGGAAGGAGGATCCTGACCGACCGACATATGTCATCTCCCATACGGATGGAGAGGGAGATAATGTGTTTCCCATCCTCGATATGGACAGGGAGGACTGGTATGTGCCGGTGGCTGAGAAAGTACACGAACTCGATCCATACGTGGTCCATCTCGAACACGAATATGGACTCTATGACTACGTGGACGAGGATGGGGTGTCCGATCAGAACGAGGGCTTTCTGCGGCTGATGGAGGAAATATCTGACGTGCCGACGGTAGTGGAACCCCACACGGTGCACGGGCGAATGAAGGATCACGAAGAGCAGTTCATTCACCGACTGTGCCCCCTGGCCAACGTCGTGTTTTTCAAGTGCCGTTATCAGAAATGGCGTCTTGAGTGGACTTTTGATGGACATGGGTGGGATGAACCACATAACATCATGATCATTCCCCACGGTGCCCGGCCGGACCACCGGTATGCGATAGACCAGGTTGATGGGCTGAAGGAGGAACTCGGGCTGAGCCACCTCAAAGGCAAACATGTCATCGGGCTGGTTGGGTGGATACAGCGCAACAAACGCTGGGATATCGTCACTGATATGTGGGAGGACATCTGTGATGTGATTCAGGAGGAGACCGGACAGCAGTGGGTTCTGCTGGCCGCCGGGGATCTCCGCGATCCTCATGATGTCGGCGCTTACGCCCGCTACCTCAGCGAGGTGAAGTATCTGGAGGAGAAAGGTGTGGCGCACTTCAAAAAATTCACCCCTCGCGGAGGCGTCTATTATAAGGTTATGGGGCTATGTGATTTTGTGCTGCTGCCTTCCCTTGACGAAACACAGTCGGGTACGCTGGCCCGTATAATCGCGCTGAACAAACCCTTTGTAACCACCGCCCCGCTGGAAGGGTTGACCGCCCAGACTCTTGAGAGCGGCGGCGGGTTGTTATTCACCAATCGCGATATGCTCCGCCGGCAGATCATCAAACTGGCCTGCGACGAAGGCCTGCGGTGGGAGTTCGGGCACAACCTGCATCAGTATCTGATGAACGTGGTCAGCTGGGAGAAAATTGCCAAAAAATACTACCACGCCTACGAGATGGCCAGCGCCGAAGTGGAGGACGATATACCGGTCGAGATCGCCCCGGAATTCTGATTGGTGGCATAATCCACGAGAGAACGGGTAGAGGACTCAAATAGTCTGCCCTGTTCCCGGAGCATAGGTAATTGCTCATCAGCTTTCATCCCCTGAAATGGACCACCTCAGACGTAGTCAGCCGGCCTTAACCCGCATATTTCAGAAACCCCAAGCGTCAATTATTCTAAAAGCAACTTCAGCAAACGAGAATCGCAGAGTCACAGACAGGTTTATAACAACAGGGTGTTTTTAACAGTACCGACAACACCGGTTTGGTCCCGCAGGCGCGGGATCGAGCTCGTGAAATATGCGGATTGATGTTTATCCCGCTTATTTCAGTCACCCTCCGCGCCGGATATGCGCGGCCGGCAAAGGCGGCCGTATTTGTATAACACTTCTGAATGATTCGGAGGATGTGGGATGAGATTGGCGAGCTACTTGACTTTCGCAAGAGGAGTTCTGTGTATGTGTGCTGCAGGTGTGGCCGGTCGTGATGAACGCGGAGAA
>JBKHGK010000197.1:0-4215 GCA_046539705.1 Candidatus Brocadiia bacterium
CTAACGTCAAACTGCAATTCTTAAACTCGGAATTATTCACCATGTGCTGGGCAATACCGGTTCAGATCAAAAGTATAGAGCAGGATACCGGCCGTATAGAAGCCGACGGCACGGAGCGCGAGGTCGGTCTGCAGCTCATCGATAATCCACAGGTCGGTGACTGGGTCCTGATCCACGCCGGCTTTGCGATTCAAAAAATTGATGAAAACGAAGCCCGGGAGACCCTTGAGCTCTGGGATGAAATGGCCGAATCAGTGGATTAGCCCGCCCCTGAAAATGACCACCGATAACCGATCACCGATAACCGATCACCGACATTCATGCAATACGTCGACGATTTCAGAAATGCTGACCACGTCCGGGCACTGGCAGACTCCACCGGGAAGCTGGCCGCTAAACTGACAAACCCGGTAAAATTCATGGAAGTCTGTGGTGGGCACACGATGGCGATTCATCGCTTCGGACTGCCTGAACTTTTACCGGACTCCGTGGAGCTGGTAAGCGGGCCGGGTTGCCCGGTCTGTGTGACGACTCCGGGATACATCGACGCGACCATTGATATGGCACGGGAGGGAACCATCGTCACAACCTTCGGTGACCTTTACAGAGTGCCGGGAACCAAAGGCACGCTGGAAGAGGCGGCGGCCGACGGCGGGGAGGTTCAGGTGGTTTACTCACCGCGTGACGCCCTTGCAATTGCCACGGAAAACCCACACCGAACCGTTGTCTTTGCCGCGGTTGGCTTTGAGACCACCGCCCCCGCCGTGGCAGCAACTATCATGGAAGCACAGGCCGCAGAGGTTGACAATTTTCACATTCTGTCCGGCCATAAAACAATGCCCGGCGCGCTCCGGGCCATCGTTGAGGCCCCCGAGGTCGAGCTGGACGGATTCCTGCTGCCCGGCCATGTCTCGACCATTACCGGCAGTGGGATTTACGAGTTTATCCCGGAAGAGTTTTCTCTGCCCTGTTGCATAGCCGGTTTTGAACCCGCCGATATGCTCCAGGCCGTTAAATCCCTGTTGCATCAGCACGTGGAGGGCGGGGCCATGGTGGATAACGCGTACGGACGTGCTGTCAGACCCGAGGGCAATCCAACCGCCTGGCAGACCGTGACGGAAGTTTTCAAAGCAACTGATACTGCGTGGAGAGGCCTGGGAATGATACCAGACACCGGCCTTGACCTTCGAGACGACTGGCGCCGGTACCGGGCAGAGGCCCAATATGATGCGGGGGAGTGTGAGGATCCAGCCGGATGCCGGTGTGGCGACGTGTTGAGGGGGATGATCCGCCCTCCCGAGTGTCCGCTCTTCGCAGATGCCTGCCGCCCGGAATCGCCCGTCGGGCCCTGCATGGTTTCCTCGGAAGGTTCCTGTGCCGCTTATTTCAAGTATGGAAGCCAATGAATGAACAATACATAAAACTGGGTCATGGAAGCGGCGGGAACCTGACTCGCCGCCTCATCGACGAGGTGGTGCTCCAATACTTCGATTCCCCGCACCTTTCGGGGCTCCCGGACAGCGCGGTTCTTCCGGATATACACGGTGAAATTGCCATGACCACCGACTCCTATGTGGTCGATCCTATTTTCTTCCCTGGTGGTAATATCGGTCAGCTCGCGGTTAATGGAACCATCAACGACCTCGCCGTTTCCGGAGCCATTCCACAATACATTACCTGCGGCCTGGTGCTGGAAGAGGGGCTCCCGGTAAAAGACCTCCGACAGATTCTGCAATCAATGAAGGACGCCGCCGACGAGTCGGAGGTCCAGATTGTCACCGGGGATACAAAAGTAGTGCCCAGAGACGAGGCAGATGGCATATACATCAATACCACCGGGCTGGGAGCCATTCCCCCTGGCACTGCCGTACCCGATTCGGAGATGCGGGAAGATGACATCGTGGTGCTGTCCGGCCCATTGGGCGATCATGGCGCCGCGGTGGTCTCGCGGAGAAAGGGCCTGAACCTGAAATCCACCGTCGAAAGCGACTGCGCGCCGGTTACGTCGCTTGCCCGGGCCGTCCTCGACACCGCCGGACGAGTCTCGTTCCTGCGCGACGTCACACGGGGGGGGCTGGCCACCATTCTGAACGAAGCGGCCGGGGGAAACGAACTGGGCATCTGTATCGAAGAGGAGGAAATCCCGGTCCGCCCGGAGGCCCGTTCGGTCTGCGAACTTCTCGGAATAGACCCACTCTACCTGGCCTGCGAAGGACGCATCACCACCATCGTGGATCCAGAGAATGCCACATCCGTCATCGATGCCATGCGGAAGGTTCCTGACGGCTGTCAGAGCAGACCGGTTGGGCGGGTCACCTCTGACTACCCCGGCAAGCTGGTCTCACAAACGCCCTTTGGAACCCACCGGCTCATCCAAACCCTGAGCGGTGAACAGTTGCCCAGAATTTGCTGAGACGGCCATTTGTCCTCTACCAGATAAGCAGCGGCCCTGACTTACCCTTCCACACCGGGAAGAACACATGAATGCCCAATCAAAAGATCCGGATATATGTTGTATTATCCCGGTTTACAACAACTCCGACACCATTGAAGACGTGGCGCAGGAATGCCGGGAATATGTCCCACACGTGATAATTGTGGACGACGGCAGCACCGACGCGGATCTTGGCGATCTGTTCGATGGCACCTCCATAACCGTCCTGAAACATGCCCACAATCAGGGCAAGGGGGCGGCACTGCGCACAGGTTTCGAATATGCATGGGAACACGGCGAAACATTCGCGGTAACGATCGACGGAGACGGGCAGCATTTCCCGTCGGATATACCGCTGCTTGCCGAAAAAAAGGACCCCGACAGCATCATTATCGGAGCCCGGGAGCAAATGGTTGGCCACATGCCCCGACGCAGCCGGTTCGGCCGAAGCTTTTCCGATTTCTGGGTCCACCTGGAAACAGGAGAACCGGTCAGGGACACCCAGAGCGGCTTCCGGCTGTACCCGCTGGAACATCTGCAGAATCTCCCCCTCCGGTGTGACAGATACGATTTCGAGGTGGAGGTGCTCGTGCGGGCTTCCTGGGCAGGGCTCGACCTTCAATCTGTTCCCGTCCGAGTGCAATATCGGCCCCCCGAACGCCGGCGCAGCAGCTTCCGCCCCTTCATGGACAACCTCCGCATTTCCCTCACTCACTGCCGGCTGATCGGCAGAAGGTTATTGCCCTATCCGTCAAGACGCCTTGTGGAACGCGATATCTCCCCCTTCATGCTGCTAACCCACCCCCTGCGCGCACTCAGACGATTCCTGAGGGAAAACGCCTCCCCGCGCGGACTTGCCATGGCGGCATGGGTCGGTGTGTTTCTGGGCACCCTGCCCCTGCTCGGGATCCACATGATCACGATTTTTCTCGTCACCGCACGCTTCCGGCTCAATAAAGTTATGGCACTCTCCATCCAGAACCTGTGCATGCCCCCCGTGGTTCCGGCAATCTGCATCGGGCTGGGCTATTTCCTGAGAAACGGGCGCCCCATCACCGGGGCCCCCCTGCGTAAACTCGGCTCCGAACCGGGACAGAGGTTTCTGGACTGGGCCCTTGGATCGGCAATAGTCGCTCCACTGCTGGCCACTGCCGCCGCCCTTGCGGTCTACTGCTCCGCACGCTACCTCACCAGCCGTACCACCGATGCACGGAAACACAACACCGGACCGTATCACTGATAATCGCGGGAGGCATGTTCCAGCACTTCCTCCTCCACATAAATCGGGGCCCCAAACTGAGTGGCAAGTGCTATGGCATCGCTGGGACGACTGTCGAGATCCAACTTTTCCCCATCATGATGGAGTATGAGCCGCGCGTAAAAGGTCATGTCTTTGAGATCATTGACCACCACCCTATCCAGTTCCACATCAAGATCACTGCATATATTTCCGATTAGCTCGTGAGTCAGGGGACGTGGTGGAGGTTCTCCGTTGATCGCCCGATGAATAGCAAATATCTCCGTGAACCCGATTATAATAGGAAACTGCCGGTCACCCTCTTGTTCTTCCAGCACCACCACCTGCCGATCCCGGTCCTCGCTCATCACTATCTTTGCAAGCCTGCACGGCACCTCGGCCATATTAGTCCCTCCGAAAGGATCAAAAATGGGGCTCAGAACAGAAAATCTATTGTAGCCCCCCCGGGCTGACGGCGTCAATACAGCGGTAAGTTTCCGCGCGATCACAAATATTCAGTGAGGCACGTATCGGAATGTGTAAA
>JBKHGK010000198.1:0-4196 GCA_046539705.1 Candidatus Brocadiia bacterium
TGAAATATCCGGGCTATGCTCAACCGCTCCGTCGGGGCGGGGTTTATTGGCGTCCTGTCAACCCCCGACTCCCTCCGGTCGCCGGGGGGCAAACGGTTGATGTTTGCAGAAAGATCACGCGCAACATATTCTGGTGGGGCGGAACAAAAATCCGATGTTGGTGTGCCGCCCCGCATATGTTGTGTTCCTTTATATGAATCACGGAGCCCCCGCCGATGAGCACTGAACGACCGAATATCCTTTTCCTGATGTCCGATGAACATCGTCCCGATGTGGTTGGTTACGAAGGGAACGATGTGGTCCGAACCCCCACGCTGGACTGGCTTGCGGAGACCGGGACGGTCTTCTCAAGCGCCTACACGCCTTCTCCGATCTGCGTGCCCGGTCGACAGTGCATGATGAGCGGGCAGCTCCCGGAGAGCTGTGGGTGCCGCAGTTACGGGGAGGATCTGCCGCCGTTTTCCATGACTTTTGCCCGGCAGTTTGCCAGATATGCATATCGAACCGTCTGCTCCGGAAAACTGCACCATATGGGGCAGGATCAGATGCAGGGCTGGACCAACCGACTGGCCCCCGATGCGGCGGTGAATGGGCGATATATTGAGGGGCTGAAGGAGGAAGAAGCCGCGCGATATGAGCCCCCGCCGGGCACAGGGAAGTGGACGAACGAGAAGGAGGTCAAACGGGCCGGCATAGCCTGCGGTCGTTACCAGCAGTTCGACAGAATGGCTCTCGACAGCGCACGGATGTTCGTGCGGCGGCATTTTCTGGATCCCGAGTATGATCGGCCGGGATCCCACCAGCCCACGCTGTTGAAGCTTTCCCTGCTGCAGCCGCATTATCCGTTTTTCACCGACGAGGAAAAGTTCACGTACTATCTGAACCGGGTTCCCGTGTTCGACGAGGCGCCGCCCATTGAGCACCCGAAACTCGCCACCAGCCAGGGAGGCTATAATGTGGATCTCAATGAACGCGAAATCAGGCGGGCGACGGCGGCCTACTACGGGATGGTGGAGACGGCGGACGGTCACTTCGGGTCCCTGCTGGAGAGTCTGGAACATGCCGGGGAGGATCTGGATGAATGGATCATAATCTATACGTCCGATCACGGCGAGATGCTCGGCGAGCACGGGATCTGGGAGAAAACCCAGTTCTTCGAAGGGTCCGCCAGAGTGCCCCTGATAATCCGCTGGCCCGAGCGGTTCGAACCATCGGTGGTGGAGCAGAACGTAAACCTCTGCGATCTGTTTGCCACCCTGTGTGATCTGGCGGGGATAGAACCGCCCGACGAGCGGGAGACGGTCGGTGGGGCCGGGCTTGATAGCCGATCGCTGGTCCCTCTGATGGATGGACGTACCGATCAGTGGCTGGAACGCCATGAGAACGAGTCGCTGAGCCAGGTGGGGAATTCGCATCTGATGATAAAACGGGATGACCTGAAATATCTCTACTTCGGCGAGATGGAACCGCCCCGGCGGGAGGTGCTCTTTGACCTGTCCAGGGATCCCCGTGAGACCGTCAACCTGGTCGGTAACGATAAGTATGAGGAACAGATGGAACAGTTCCGGGAGCGTCGGAAGAGTTACTTTCATGGAGGTTCCGGCGGTTGAAACCGGGCCAGGAGCCCGCGATGCGGGCGGTCTTTTTGCCTCCCATCACGACATTCGTGCGGCCGCAAAGCGGGCTCTCGTCATCCGGTGAATCGTCCGCTTCGGGGGCTGCAGAGTGAATCGCCGGAAAAGTTTGGCCGGTGATAGCCCGTATATATCACGAGTCGTCAGTGCGCCAGATATGAGAACAGTCAAAGGCGGCTGTATTCTAATACCCCAACTGGAGAGTGAAGATTAATAATGGAGGGCAGTCAGCCGACTATGGAACATAAACGCGCCAAAACCGTCCGGGATCCCGTTCATGGGGACATTGACCTGACTCCGGAGGAACTGGAACTTCTCGATACCCCCCAGATCCAGCGCCTGCGTGGCATCCGGCAGCTCGGGGCCGCCTTCTACGTGTATCCGGGAGCCCAGCACAGCCGGTTTGAACATGCCATCGGTACGTGCTGGATGGCGCACCGGCTGGTCTCAAACATCGAGCGACGTGGAGAGTATTGCTTTCCGGAACGGGAGAAACGGGCCGTCTGCCTGGCTTCTCTTGCTCACGACGTCACCCATATACCGTTCGGACATACGTTTGAGGATGAACGGAAGCTCATGGGGCGCCACGACAGGAGCGTCGCCCGGTATCGATATTTTCTCCAGCGCGGCGAAGCGGGGGAGGCGCTGGCCGGGACCGACGCCGGACGGCTGGCCCTCACCCTGCTGCATCCGGAACGGGAGGTGCCGGAGGAAAAGCGGTACCTGCAGCAGATCGTGAGCGGTACCATCTGCGCCGATCTGCTGGATTATCTGCGACGGGATAATTATTACTGCGGTCTGTCCCAGGAATATGATCAGCGGGTGTTCCATTATTTTACAATTGATGGCGGGGAGCTGCGGCTCCGATTGCACAGGGGAGGGCTTTTCCGACAGGACGCCCTGAGCGAGCTCACCAATCTCCTCCGCATACGCTACGTGCTCAGCGAACGGGTCTACTATCATCACGCCAAGATCGCCTGCGGTGTGATGATCTCGAAAGCCGTGGAAAGGGCACTGCAAAATGGAATGGAGGAAAATGAGTTCTACAACCTGGCCGATGATTCGCTCCCGCATTATCTGCGGACCGAGTATGGAGACGACGACGCGCTGGTTGAGGTGCTGGACTCGTTGACCGACCGGAGGCTCTATAAACGTGCCTATATGCTCACGCGGAAGATCGGCCAACAGGAAGTGGAGCGGCTGGTCGAGCGGTATCACGCGGATGAAAAGGACGAAAGGCGGAAGACTGAGGCGGAAATAGCACGTCGCCTCGGAGCCGAGCCCCATGAGGTGGGAATATACTGTGCTCCGGAGAAAATGGCCCTCAAAGAGGCCCGCATGCCGGCTCTCACAGGCGATGGGGTGGTGAAGACATTCTCCGATATCAACACGGCGGAAATACAGGTGCTCAAACAGCAGCACCGGAGGATCTGGAAACTGTACGTCTTCCTGGCACCCCACCTGAGCGACAAAATGTCACGCGTGCGCAGTATCTGTCAGGAAATCATGGGCCACCAGAATGAACTCCCGGGGAATGAAGAATAAAGGGAGAAAAAATAGAGGAAAAAATGGAGAGGGAGGGGAAATAAAAGGGGGGACTGGCCGGATTGTGGCCGCCGTAAAGGAGCGAACCGGCCGAGGGCATGACATTTTGTCATCTGTCGCCCGCCATCCTGTCAAAATGTCGGACATGTTCCGTGCATGGCTGGGTGCGAGGGGCGGGCCCGGATTTATGGGCGGCCAGCGGCAGGGCCGTTACGATGCCGATTCTGGCGGATCTGGAGAAAAGAGAAAAAAAAAGAAAATTGTTCTGTGTTCTGGCATGAGAGTTGCGACTTTAATTGAACAGCTGCCTGTCCCTAAAACGCGGCGCTCCCACCCTATATAAAGCGCCGCGCGCTATCGGGGAAATACCCCCTTTTCCCGATGGCACCCCTCAGCGGGCGGATTTACCCCGATCCGCCCGCTATTTTTATGTACCCCCCCATAAGTGCGGCAAAGGTGTGAGGTCGCAGAATCAGAGCTCCTGGTCCGCTGGAAGATGCTATCCCGCACATTTCACGAGTCGTCAGTGCGCCAGATGTGAGAACAGCCAAAGGCGGGTGTATTCTTATACCCCAACTGCAGGCTGATCTTGCAGATGGCGTGCTGACGGCTCGGTCGTAGACCAAACCGTTGGCCTGGTATACTTCAATAACACCCTGTGCCGGGAACGATTACCTGCGATTTTCGATAACCTCTTGCCCAAGTGTTTTTTAGAATAATCATCTCCTTAGGTTTGTGAAATTTCCGGGTTAGGTTGTCGTTATGATAACCGGTGAGGGTGGACAGTGCGTTGTCCGTCTAACCTGACGTCTCCGGGGGATGATAGCACGAAAGTGAAAAGCGCCGGCATGGCCGGCGCACTCCGAAAGCGCTTCGCGCAGGTGCGAATTGACGGTGAACGCACAGTAATAAGAGACCAGAGGCCCGACGGGCCGATTGAGAGCATAGCCCGCTTCGCGGGCTCTTTTTCCTGGCCCCTTTAGCCCCCAAACAAGGGTGATTGGTGATCTGTCATCG
>JBKHGK010000199.1:0-4186 GCA_046539705.1 Candidatus Brocadiia bacterium
GAACCTGCGACCTGCGGTTTAGGAAACCGCCGCTCTGTCCGGCTGAGCTACGGGCGCTCTGACGTGCTGTTAACGAATATTATACGGACCGATCCGGACACCGTCCAGCCGTGTCTTCCTTGCGTAACTGTTCCGCTCATTCGATCTCCGCATAAACCGGGGCGGCGACACGATATGGAAAGGTCCGGGGGCGGAGGTGGCAGCAGCGCTGGCCGGTTACGTGCTTATCTCTATCCCCAGTTCCCGGAGCTGGCGTTCGCTGACCTCGCCGGGGGCGCCGGTCAAAGGACATATTGCGCGCTGTGTCTTGGGGAAAGCAATGGTTTCGCGGATATCGGAGAGTCCGAGCATCTTCCACACAACGCGATCGAAGCCCAGCGCCAGGCCAGCGTGAGGAGGGGGGCCGTGCCGGAGCGCCCGCATGAAGAAGCCGAACCTGTCCTCCACCTCGTCCTCGTCGTATCCGAGGATGTTGAAAATACGCATCTGAAGCTCCGGATCCGCTATACGGACGCTCCCGCCGCCCAGTTCCGCGCCGTTTAACACGAGGTCGTAGGAGCGGGTGCGGGCGCGCGTCGGATCGGTTTCCAGCAGTTCCAGGTCCTCCTCATACGGTGCGGTGAACGGGTGGTGGGGAAAGGTCAGATCGTCGCCGTCATCGGAGCTTTCGAAGGCCGGTGCTTCGACCACCCAGCAGAGGCCGTAGCCCTCCTCCGGTTTGATATCCCGCATCTCGGCCACATGTTCGCGCAGATGGGAGAGTGCGACGTTGCCTTTATTCCGGTCACAGGCTGCGAAAAGGAAAAGCGATCCACATTCGGCGTCGAATACATCCGCTATGGCTTCGATCTCCGCGTCGCTGAAGAACTTGGCCACTCCCCCCTCCGGGCCCTCGGCCGTCAGCTTGAACCATGCGAGCCCGGGCAGGTCGAACTGTTTGATCCATTCGATCAGGCCGTCGATTTCCCCGCGGGTCATGCCCGCACCTTCCGGCACGCAGATTCCTCTGACCGCCCCGCCTTCATCGACGGCATTGCTGAAGACCCGGAAATCACATTCGGCGGCGATATCGGAGATATCCTCAATCTCCAGTCCGAACCGGACGTCCGGGGCGTCGGTGCCGTAACGGTCAAAGGCATCGTGATAGTTGAGCTTCGGGAGCGGCCGTGAGATGCTTTCGTCCAGAATCTCATCGAACAGGACTTCCATAAGGCCCTCGGTGACATCCATGACGTCATTTTCGTCGGCGAAGGACATCTCCATATCGATCTGGGTGAACTCGGGCTGACGTGAAGCCCGGATATCTTCGTCGCGGAAGCATTTGACCACCTGGAAATAGCGGTCGAACCCTCCGATCATAAGGGTCTGTTTCATCAGCTGGGGGCTCTGCGGGAGAGCGAAGAAACTGCCGGGCACGGTTCGGCTGGGCACCAGGTAGTCCCGGGCGCCTTCGGGTGTGCTTTTTGTCAGGTAGGGGGTTTCAACTTCCAGGAAGCGATTATCGTCGAAATACCGACGTATGGATTGCAGCATCCGGTGTCTGGCCTGGAAGATCTCAAAGATGTCGGGGCGCCGCAGGTCCAGGAATCGGTTTTGCAGTCGCGCCTCCAGGGAGACATCACCGGGATTGTCGACGTTGAACGCCGGGGCCTCGCTTTCGCTGTGAACCGTCATGCTGGAGCTGAGGATTTCCACGTTGCCGGTGGGGATATCCGGATTCTGCATACCGTCCGGCCTCTCGCGCACCCGGCCGGTGATGGTAACGCAGTATTCGCTGCGCAGCTCGCTGGCCCGCTGGTGGAGGCTGGGGTCATCTTCGGGGTTGAAGACCACCTGCACCACGCCCGTGCGGTCCCTCACATCAATAAAGACGAGCCCTCCGTGGTCGCGCCAGTTGGCAACCCACCCGCTCACGGTGACCTGTTCGCCGATCTGTCCGTCTCTTACTTCGTCGCAGTAATGTGTTCTTTTACTCACTTTGTTTCCAATCCGTCCATTCAGGCAAAAAGTATTCGAATCAGTCCCTGCATCGCTGTGCAGTGGACCGTGCTGCCTCGTCCCATTGGACGTTCCACTGTTCTCCGGTATCCATTTCTTTGACCAGCACCTGGCCGTCCTCCAGTTCGCGGCCGCCAATAAGGTAGCAATACCGGGCGTTCATCCGGTCGGCCATGCGCATCTGGGCTTTCGCGCTGCGCTGCTCGAAATCCATATCGGCCGAGAGCCCCTGCGCGCGCAGGGCCTGCAGCTGGCGGAAACACGGTTCCCGCGCTTCTGTGTCAAAACATACGACGTAGACGTCCAGCGCAGGTTCTTCGGCCTTCTGCGCCGCATCCAGTTCGGCTTCCATTGCCAGCAGAGTGGCTTCCACCCCTATACCAAATCCCACGCAGGGCAGGGAGGGGCCCCCCAGATGTTCGACCAGGCCGTCGTATCGCCCGCCACCACAGATGGTGTCCCGGGCGCCGAGTTCGGCATGTTTGATTTCAAACACGGTTCGGCTGTAATAATCAAGCCCCCGAACAAGGTGTGGATCCTCCTGGTATTGCAGATTCTCGGCATCAAGGGAGCTCTTCACGGTTGTATAGTGCTGATCGCACCGGTCGCACAGATATTCTCTGATATCCGCGATGTCGGCCGTTACTTCCCGGCACTGTTCCTCCTTGCAGTCGAGGACACGGAGGACGTTGCGGTCAAGGCGGTTCTGGCAGTCCTCGCAGAGTTCCTGCCGGCGTTCATCGAGCTGTGCATGCAGCTGGCGGTGATAGGTGGGCCGGCACTCGGTGCAGCCGATCGTGTTGAGGTGCACTTCGCAGTCCTCAAGGCCCGCGTCGTGGAAAATATCGCTGGCCAGCAGGATGGATTCGGCATCGAGCAGCGGGCTGGCACCGCCGATTGCCTCCACGCCGATCTGATGGAACTGCCGCAGACGTCCTTTCTGCGGTCGTTCCCGCCGGAACATGGGTCCGGCGTACCAGAGTTTCTGGAAGCGCTGCTTTTTGTGAAGATCCCGTTCCAGATAGGCCCGGACGGTCGAGGGGGTGCCTTCGGGTCTGAGGGTGATACTCTCCTCCTCGCCGGTATCAATCGTGTACATCTGTTTCTCGACGATATCGGTGGTCTCACCGGTTCCCTTGACGAAAAGGCGGGTATCCTCGATCACGGGGAAATAGACCCGTCCGTATCCGTAGAATTCGAACTGCCGTCGGGCGGCATCGTGAAGTTCGTTCCAGAGATTCCAGTCGCCGGGCAGTCGGTCCTCCGTTCCGGCGAGCGATTGTACCTGTTCATCTGACATGGTTACGATTGTCCCATAAGTCCGGGTAGAGGGGAATTCAAGGGCCGAGATTGTAACAGAACCCCTGTGTGTGATAAAGCTGGGAACCCACGAGCAGGGAAATGGCCGGTATTAGATGAGTGAGTGCAGATGATACTGTGCACGATACATTGCCGGAAGGTCTAATCACAGCCGGGGAATAAGGATAATTGTCACATCTGTGCCGCCGGCGGTGCTCTGTCAGCTCCTCAGTCCCCGTTCGACTTGTCCGGTTGAGTATCTGGCGGAGGGGGAGGGATTCGAACCCCCGGTCCCGCGAGGGGACAACGGTTTTCAAAACCGTCGCCTTCGTCCGCTCGGCCACCCCTCCAGCACTTTATTGTCTTATGAAATAAGCACGTATCAGGTGCACGGTATTTGTGAACTGGGCTTTTTGCTCTGTTGTTTATGCTGTATTGCGATGATGATGTTCGACCTGACTCAGCGGTGAACCCGAGAAGTGCGACTGCATCCACCACGCTCCGCCCAGTATGCTACCAGAATAGGTCAATTAAGACAATGAACTTCGGTGCACAGCGGGAGGCCGGTTCATCATAGCCGTGCCAGAGGCGTGCCCGCCTCAATGGAAGATATTCCCGCGCTCTTTATTAACAGCAAATTCAAGCGGGTCACCCCTGAAGCGGATAAACCTTCAGCATGCGATATAAGGCACGCAACTGCTGTAACCCGTATTTCACAAACCTCAAACGTTAATTATTCTACAAGCAGCTTCAGCAAACGTGAATCGCAAAGTCACAGACAGGTCTATAACAACAGGGTGTTTTTAACAGTGCCGGCAACACCGGTTTGGTCTCCGACCGAGCCGTCAGCACGCCATCTATAAGAACAGCCTGCAGTTGCGGTGTCCCG
>JBKHGK010000200.1:0-4171 GCA_046539705.1 Candidatus Brocadiia bacterium
CACAGTGCTTCCAGCCTGTCGCCGTGCTGATACGTACTTTACCGAATAGTTACCTTGGAATGACGAGGCACTGACGGTTATGTCTATCGGCTAACCTCAAAACAAGCGGGTGACCATGATCGGCAACCCGTAATCCGTGACGCATAATATATCAGGATGATTTCACGGCATCAGCACTTTCGCAAGTATTCAGCGAACCACGTTGATCTCAAAAATTCCCGGGGAATGAGTAGGAGCCGAGCGCCGCGCGGCTCCCTGTTCGCTCGACGCGGTGAACGTTGGACTTTCCATTACCCCCGGCAACGAGCTGCGCCTCCAGACTTACAGAATGCGACAGTGCAGGTTTTCCCGGAGCTATCCTGGCATGCTGACGACCGGTGATAACCATGCATGCGAGCTGCCCGGCATGTCGCGCTCAGCAATCACGTCCCACCTGCGGCCCGCATCCAGTCAGAGTTGTGCTTTACGGCGAAGAACCCTGCTGATGAACGTGGTTCACCGAACGCTTACCCAGTTTCATTCCCAATGGTAGCCTGCCCCGGAATGGACCTATCATAAACTATTGGCTGTAACCGATCACCGATGACAGATGACCGGCAACCGAACACCGAGCACAGCTATTTCGTCTTCTGAAGATACTTAGCAGCTTCCCGAACCGTCCCGGTAGAGGCGGCCAGGAAGACCTGATCTCCGTTCTGCAATTCCACATCTCCACGGGGAAAGATGAACTGTTCCCCCTGTTCCCGATAGATTCCAGCTATGACGCAGTTCTGGGGAAACTGCCGGCTTTTCCCCACTTCACTTACGGTCTTGCCCCCCACTTTCGCCCCCTCGGGCAACGTGGCGACCACAATGCTCGCCTCGCCCCGGCCGAACGTCGCCACCTGCCGCAGCGTGGGCTGCTCGATCTCCAGCACCAGTTGCCTGACGAACAGCTGTCCGACATCCAGCGTGCGACTCACCCCGGCAATCTCGTATGCATGCGCGTAGAGCTCATTGCGCATCCGCACAATCACCCGGGAGACATCCGCGTTCCTGGCAAGAATGGTAAACGCAAGGTTATCCGCGTCCGAGGGCAGGGCTCCTATAGCCACCTCCGCCTTCCGTACCCCGGCCTCCTCCAGCACCTCAATATCGGTGGCGGTGCCGTGGATCGCGAGTGCCCCCACTCGTTTCGTTATGTCCTCGCACACCTCCTTCTCCTTGTCAATCACCACCACATCATGATGCCTCTCGCTCAACTGTCGCGCCAGCGTACCACCGACCATCCCTGCACCAGCAATCACAACATACATGATATCACCTCCAGGACCATCTGCTGAAAAGCATGAGAACGGGAAGTATCTCCAGCCTCCCGGCCAGCATGCCAAAGATATAAGTTATTTTTGTCAACCAATGAAGACGATTCATTTCTTCAACCGGGATGTAACATGGACCGATGTTGCCGAGGGCCGAGAACATACCCGAAGCGGACTCCAGCGGCCCGTGGTTGGCATTAAATAGGGCCGTTATGCCCGCACCCACGGCGAGCAGACAACACCATGCAAAGAACAGCGCCGCAATCCGTCGTATCTCCTTCGGTTCAATGGTATCTCCATCGATCAACAACAGGTTTGTCGCCCGCCGCCCCAGCACCACCCGCCTGACCTGTCTTTTCACCATTTTAAGAAGAACCCCCACACGCATCACCTTTATTCCCCCACCGGTCGAGCCCACACACCCGCCAATCAGCATGAGTATCAGGAAAAACTGCATCGAAAGCGCCGGAAAGTAGCCCGACCCGATGTCCTCGGTGCCGTAGCCGGTGGTCGTGGCAACAGACACCACCTGGAAAAGACTTGTTCGAAAAGTCCGTTCTATCTCCACGAAACCGGCTTCCAGGGAGCGATCGAACCACACAACCACCGCCCCGCCGAGCAGTATCAGCCAGTACAGCCGCACCTCCAGGTTATCCCAGAGAGATTCCAGATCACCGGTCAACGCCCGGAAATGAATGAAAAAATTCAACCCACCACAGAACATGCCGAAGATCAGAATGTACTCTATGGCGACATAATACCGGTAACCCGCCTCCCGATAATGAGCGATGCTGGCATCATAGGGGGAGAATCCGCCGGTGGAGAGGCAGGTCATGGCGTGAGCCACCGCATCAAAAACGGTGGTCCCCGCCAGGACCAGCAACACCGCCACCAGGACGGTTAATAGCCCGTATATGCCCCAGAGTATCTTCAGAGTTCTCTGCAGACTCGGGGCCGGACGACGCGAAAATATTTTGTGCGCCTCGGCCGAAAACAGCCGATGGGACTGAGCGCCCGCCCCCACCACCATCAGGAAAAAGGTCAGTATCCCCAGCCCCCCGAACCACTGCAGCAACGCCCGCCAGAGGATGATGCTGTGAGGCATCTCATCCAGCCCGGTGAACATGGTGATGCCGGTGGTGGTGAACCCGCTGACCGTCTCAAAATAGGCATCCAGATATCCGGCTCCCAGCGATATGCAGAACGGAAGAGCCCCGACTGCCGACAGAACCGTCCAGGCCAGCGCACATATCATCATGGCGCCACGCTGCCTCAATCCGCCCCCCATCTTCTGGCCCCGATGCCGGAGTAACCATCCGCTCACAACGGCCAGCGCGGCCGGCGCGATATACGTCCCCGCAGTCACCTCCGCCCGGCCCATGTGCAGATACCACAGCCGCACCGCCCACGGAACCATGAGCAATAACCCCAACCCCATAAGCAGCGCGCCCAGATACGATATGACAGGACCAAGAAACTCGAACCTATTCCTCATGGGATGGCTACCGGATCAGCACTGCACAAAATACGCGGACACCGCCTCAACCGGCGGATCGTTCCCTGACAACGGACGATACTTCCCGCCGGATGGATATCTTATCGGGTTTCTCCGCCCGCACGCAAAAGGATTTCACACGATCTCGAAAGTCTTTTCCGTATCTCTGTCCCAGTCATCCCACAGAAACGACTCATGATTATCGTCCGCTATCTGGCGGAAAGCGTAACGCACCTGTTCCTCGTAGAACTCGCAGAAGGCCCCCGTGCGGTCCATTCCACCGTTCATCTCGTGTGCCTCCGCCGGGCATGGCGCACCACAGAAGTGTCTGATGGCACAGTGATTACACGGGTCAATATCCTCCACTCTGCGCTCAGTGACACGTCTGAATTCCGGAGTGGCCAGGACCTCCTCTATATCGTCCTGGAACAGGTTGCCGCCCCGGAAATGTTCGAGGCCGATGAACTCGCTGCACGGGAAAAGCCCGCCGTCGGGGGCCACCGCAAAGAAACACCGCCCACCGCCACACGGTGAAATGTCGCACATAAGCCGCCGCGCCATGGGCGCCATTATGGCCAGCAGAATATTGGCAAAATTAGCCACCGGCAGCCTGCGTCCGGTCTGCTCGTACAATTCTCTGGTCCGGTCCAGGGCATCCGTAAAATGGCGGGCCGCCTCGCGTCCGTCCGGTTTAACCTCCATCGCATGAGGAAGGGTACATCGGACGATGTTCATCAGACAGTTCGGAACCTCCCGCTCATGGAAAAACTCCACGAGCTCGCACAGCTGTGACATATTCCGTCGGGAAATCGTGCAGATCACGCTCCATCCATCATACCCCCTCAGCCTCTCCATGGCCTCCACCACATCCTCAAAGACCCCATCACCCTCCCAGGTGCGGCGCGTCGACGTGCACAGCTCGGCACTGGCCGCGTCCAGTGACAGTCCGATACTCGCCCCGCGGGAGGCCAGAAAATCCACGCTCTCATCGTCCAGGAGCACACCATTGGTCTGTATGCCAAACTGAAACTGGCCATGAAAATCCTCGATCACTTCAAACACGGCATCCCGGTTCAAAAGCGGCTCGGCACCATGAAACACCACCTGCGGCAGACGGTCCTCCGGCACGGTCGTCTCAAAATATCCCTTCAACCGGCGGAGCGCCTCCCGCATACGATCCGCCGACATATGCTCGCCGTGGCGGCGCATCCGTTCGGGAATGTAACAGTAGCTGCAGTTCAGGTTGCAGCGTTCGGTGGGATTGAAATAGACCGCCGAGGGGCGAAGGCCGAAACGTAGCGTGCGCATCTCCTCGGCAAAACCCTCCGCTTTATCCCGATATTCCTCGAGGAGTTCACCGCCCTGGATTACCTCACCC
>JBKHGK010000201.1:0-4164 GCA_046539705.1 Candidatus Brocadiia bacterium
TTGCTGACATTGCTTTTAGAACAATTAAGGATTGAGGTTTGTGAAATATGCGGGTTACGCTTTTCTGATCGTTGACAGACCTCCACACCTGAATAATCGGCAAACGTCTACAGAACCACACAAGTTCATTTGACCCGGTGTGATCGGCATGCTAAATTGATGCCTCCAGGAGGCGGATGATCTGTTTTTTTGCCGCCCCGGCTCGAACCGGTGTCCTGTCGCGTCTACAGGCAGACGGGTAATGGACATTAATGTTCAACCTCTATTGGGGAGAAAACCATGGCGAGGCCAGAACCAACGAACCTGTCCGACGAAAACCGCAGCCACAGGGCCAACATAGCCCTCTACCTCATCCTCACAATAATCACCTGCGGGATCTTCAACCTTTACTGGAATTACCGACAGATGGAGGCCTGCAACGACATGCTGGGACGGAGAGAATTCAGCTGGGGTAGCTGGTTTCTGCTGAGCATTATCACATGTGGAATCTATCACATTTATTATCAGTATAAGATGGGAGCCGCTATTGTGGAGATCCAGCAAAAACGTCAGGGTCACGCCGAAGATTCGCTGCCCGTTATAAGTGTCATGGTCACCATACTCGGCCTATCAATCATTGCCGATGCCATCCACCAATCAAAGATCAACCAGCTCTGCACCTGAAAACCAATCGGCCCCGGTGCAATGGCCCGCCATTGCACCGGACACCTTACTCCGGGCCGCTGTGGGGCTCATTTTTGTGATCATTGCCACGGCGGGATTATCGTATTTCATAGGCGGCGTGGATGCTGTCGGCCTGCTTCCCTCCCGTTCCTTCTGCCCCTTCAAAACCCTGACCGGCTTTCGATGTCCGGGCTGCGGTATGACGCGCGCGATGCTTTCGATCGGTCAGTTTCAGCCATCCCGTGCGGCCGCTTTCAACCCCCTGTCCTTCCCCCTGGCAGCGGCCATGCTGTTTTATCTCTTCACGGGCAGGTCATGGTTGCGCCAGGCACCGTTTATCGGGTGGATAATGCTCGGGGCGGTCCTGATCTTCTGGGCAGCACGACTAATCGGTTACGCATAGCCCGTATATTTCACGAGTCGTCACTGCGCCTGTTTATACCCTGCCGTGCCCTGTGCCGGTAGGTTTGTGATTGGCCACTACGGTGTTGAGAGCATGATAAACCGGAACGTATGATCCCCGGTTTCCGCCTTCTGCACGAGAACACTTTTTTTGTGGGCCCCTTCTGCACGTGAGCTCACAGGCGTGAGGGTCAGAACATCTCGCCGATGAGGGCCGCGAGATCCTCCAGATCCCGGTTTTTTATCAGCCGTTTACGACGCGCTTTCGGAGCCCCGGCATTCTCCAGTGCCTTATCGGCGCTCTTCCAGAGGCGTTTGACTTTCGTCTCATCCTCACACACGGACAGATCACTGACGATTTCCGCCAGCTTCTGGTTCATGATGTCGTCTTTGTTGTCGTAGTACCGGTTTACTATCCCCTGCTGATAGGGTGTGAGATCCTTCGGGCTCATAATATCTCCTGCTCACGCTTATGGTCTGCGGATGATAATGAACTGTGCACGCTGACTCCCTTTTCTGAGCACATAGAGCAGAGCCGCCTCACCCTCCTCTACGTCGGCGACGTAAGCGTTGAAATCGTCGACGCTTTTGATGGGCTTGCGTCCTCGCCCCACGGCCAGGATCACATCCCCCTGCTCAAGCTGACGTGCCGGTCCGGCGGGGTCCACGTTCTCAACCTCCACGCCATCCAGATCCGGTTGATCGTAGTATTCCCGGGCTTCGTCGGAAACGGAGGCGACCTCCAGGCCTATCCAGGAGGGTTCCCGGGCGGCCTGCTCGTCCTCAAGGCGTTCCACTTCTACCGTCACCGCTTGCGACTCGCCCTCCCGCCAGAACTCCAGCTCCGCTTCCGTACCGGGACGCGTGTCGGCCACCAGCCGCTGGAGATGAGCGAAATCGTCGACATCAGTCCCGTCCCAGCTCGTGATAATGTCGCCGGGTTCAAGCCCTGCCTTATCAGCGGGAGTTCCATCAGCGACCTCGTTGACAAGCGCTCCACCATCACCGTCGTAATCAAATTGATTTGCCAGTTCCGGCGAGAGATCCGCACCGGCAATGCCAAGAAACCCTCTTTCGACCTCTCGCCCGGCCTTCAGGTCCTCAATAATACTGCGTGCCACGTTAATCGGGACGGCCAGCCCAATGCCCATATTGCCACCAGTTCTGCTGACGATCGCGGTGTTTATTCCTATCACCTCACCCTGCAGATTGATCAGCGGTCCGCCGCTGTTACCCGGATTTATAGCCGCATCGGTCTGAATGAGGTTTTCGTAACGGGCAAGCCCGATATTCCTTCCCTTGGCGCTCACGATCCCCGAGCTGACGGTTCTCTCAAGACCCATGGGGTTGCCGATGGCGATCACCCATTCGCCAACCCTGATATCATCGGAATCTCCCAGTTCAGCCACCTCCAGATCTCCGAAATCTCCTTCCATCTGGATAACGGCCAGCTCGGTGGATGGGTCAGCACCGGCCACCTCGGCGGCAAACTCCTCGCCGTTGGCCAGTTTCACCCGTAGTTTATCGGCCTCCGCCACCACGTGATTGTTGGTCAGGATATGACCTTCCTCGCTTATTATGAATCCGGAGCCCAGACCCTCCTGTCGAAACTCCCGTTCGCGCTCACCAAACATGTCGTCAGAGTCAGGCCCGAAAAACCGTCGGAAAAAAGGATCATCAAACCCGGGCCGGCGCATCTTTACGGTTTTCTCCGCCTGGATCCAGACCACAGACGGGGAGACTTTTTCGGCATTCAAATGAAAGAGTTTACCGAACTTATCTCCGAAATCGCGCAGTTCCTCCATTTCCTCCTCATCGACGTCGGGTTTCTCCGGCGCTGATCGAGCCGTCCGCGGGGAATCGAACACATCCCCCATCATAAGTCCAAGTGCCAGTGCTCCAGCAAAAATCAACCCTGCCGTCAGCTTCTTTCTCATAGTTCTCTCCTCCGCTCAAAATGTCGCTCGATTAACACCCATTCTCGGATCTTGATTTACCTTTGGTTGCATGAACGCCGCAGAAGTTCAATCTCAGAGTCTGTTTCGCCGATTGTATCTCGTCGGCTTTTTCCTGAACCAAAAATGAAACATAATGCACAGCCCTATCGCAATCACCGTAAGCACAGCATACGGCACCCACCCCGGAAGCCCGCCGGCACCGTCCTGCGTGCCGGATTGAGGCGATCTGTAATCCTGTCTCGAGGTGACGGTCCGGGCCACGATAAGCGGTGATATCATCTGCTCTCCGCCACGAGTGTTGTAACGAATCAACTTGTAGAACACCCCCGTCAGTATGGCAAGATCGGTCCGTTCGATTTCCTCCTCGGGCTTTTCAAAACAGTAAAAACTGTACCACCGTCCGTAAACATCCTGAATCTGCCCCTCGTAAAGCGTATCCACACCAATATCGGGAAACTCCACTCCCTTCGCCTCTGTAAAGCGCCTGAGAGTGCCGCGAAACTGGGCGACCCGACCACGGATTTCCTCACGACGTATCTTGTCGTTGAAATCCTCCCATTCAATATCCCCGTCCACCCGGGCTTCCAGTTCCTCCTGAGGTATTTCCATCACCGACTCCAGCACGGTAGCCAGGATGTCTTTATCCACCAGCGTCATCTTCCCGGCCGGAGTCGAACGCGTGGGGTTGGCATGCCGCTCGGGCGTCAGAAAACCGGGCAACACCACCTGCGAGGGATCATCCGGATCCGCCGTGGGCACGGCAGTGGGCTGGTCAAGATGATCCTCCCGGGCACGTCTGTCCGGCCCCTCATATTCCTCCCCCAGCCCCGACGTGCGAACCATATACACCAGGACCACCGCCCCAAGAATCAGCGCCGCCAGCATAAGTATCCCGATGCGAACAAGACGCCGGTTGAATCGAGATCGGTCCTCTTTAAGTTTCTTCTCAAGCTTTGACATTGTTGACCTCACGAAAGGAGACTCGGCTCCGACGCATATCCTCAACGGCATCCGCGGGGACCGGTGATCGGTGGAGACAGGCACGTGATGCCAAAGCCAGAAGACCACCGTTTCCCTGAAATGCCAAAACTGTTATTCCGCTGTCCCCAGCCGCACGAGGCCGCCGGAGGACACTTTTAAC
>JBKHGK010000202.1:0-4158 GCA_046539705.1 Candidatus Brocadiia bacterium
ATGATTGGAAGTTGTGTGGGCTTTTCACATCTGTTCCGCTTTTCGTTATAATCGGATCTCCAATCGGGGAGTTGCCAAGGGAATCGGCGGCAACAACCGGTGGAGCATAGGACGAGAACTGGCGTAGTGCTTTTAGGAGTGGGGCAATCAGATGGCTCAAGATGATATTGCTTCCGGAAACGATGCAAGGCTTGGTGAACGCCTTGTGGCCCGCGGGATAATAACGGAGGAACAGCTGGAGACAGCGCTGCGACGCCAGCGGGCGACCGGAGATTTCCTGGGGGAAATTGTTATTGATCAGGACTATGCAAAGCCATCCGAGATCTACGAGGAGGTGGCCCGGCAGACCGGCCTTCCCCGGGTAAACCTCTCGGAGGTTGAGGTTGATCATGAACTCCTTGATCTTGTCCCCGAGAAGTTCGCCCGCCGGTTCAAGCTCCTGCCCATAGAACTGGATGGGGAAACCCTCAAGCTGGCGGTGACGGATCATCTGGACGTTATAGCACTTGACACCATAGCCAGCAACACCGGCTATAACGTGCAGCCACTGCTTGCTGACCGGGAGGCGGTGGAAACGGCAATAAATCTATACTACAGCCGCGAGGCGGCGACTGAGGAGAGCCTTGAGGACATCGTGGCGATGGATTCGGAGCGGCGGGGGGCAGAGCAGCCGAGTGTGGAGGAACTGGAGTCAGAGGCCAGTGACGCCCCGGTGGTCCGGTTCGTCAACCTTCTGATTAATCAGGCCATTGATCGGCGTGCCAGTGATCTGCATATTGAACCTCGGAAGAATGAGGTTCAGGTCAGGGCTCGTGTCGATGGAACTCTGAGAGAGTTCTCGCCCCCCACGAGGAGCATGTTTGCCGCTGTCGTGTCGCGAATAAAGATAATGGCGGGACTGGATATTGGAGAACGCCGGCTGCCCCAGGATGGTCGGTTCAGAATTGAGGACAGGGAGATAGACGTTCGCGTCAGCACGATCCCGACCATTTACGGGGAAAAGGTGGTTATGCGCCTGCTGGACAAGAATAAGCTGGTTCTGGGACTCTCGGAGCTGGGATTTGAGGGAAGACAGCAGAATCTGTATGAACAGGCTCTGCGCAGGCCGCATGGAATTATTCTGGTCACCGGGCCAACGGGAAGTGGAAAGACCACCACGCTCTACTCGGGTCTTTCGACCATCAACACGATCGAACACAATATCGTCACGGTTGAGGATCCTGTGGAATGTGAGTTGAAGGGTGTCAATCAGACCCAGGTGAACACGGACATTGGATTAACGTTTGCAGCCGGGCTCCGGTCCCTTCTGCGCCAGGATCCGGACGTGATGATGATCGGTGAGGTCCGCGATCTTGAGACCGCGCAGATAGCTATAAGGGCTGCGCTCACGGGGCATCTTGTGCTTTCCACCCTCCACACGAACGATGCGATCTCCAGTATAGATCGGCTGAGTGATATGGGGGTGAAACCATATCTTTTTGGATCATGTCTCTCGCTCGTCCTCGCCCAGCGCCTGGTTCGAAAGATCTGTGAGAACTGTCGACGACCGTATGATCCACCTCGGGCCGCGCTGGAGGACCTTGGGCTGCCGGTCGATGGCACCTATTACCGGGGGGAGGGCTGCGCTACGTGTGACGAAACGGGTTTTTACGGGCGGCTGGCCATTTATGAGGCACTGCAAGTTGACAGGGAATTGAGCACCATGATTGCCCATGGAGGAGGGGAAGATGAGGTCCGGGATAAGGCCCTGGGTAAAGGTTTCGTGCCCCTCCGGGAAACGGGGGCGCAAAAGGTGGTGGAAGGTATCACCACGCCAGAAGAGGTTGTGAGCAAGACGCTTGCTTAGTTAATGGAACCATAATGGATGAGAGACTCAGAGAGCTGATGGCGCAGATGAAGGAGAGAAATGCTTCCGATCTGCATATAACGGTCGGGGTGCCGCCGCACTATCGCATATTCGGAAGTCTGCAACCGGTGGATATGCCCGATGTGACTCCCGACACTGCCCGTGAGATGATATATTCGATGCTGGACGACACACAACGCGAGCGCCTTGAGGAGGAGAGGGAGCTCGATAATTCAATCGGATTGGAAGGAATAGGTCGGTACAGGGTGAATATATCATTTCAGAGGGGAAATCCAACCACTGCCATCCGTCGGCTTCCCTACGAGATCCCGGAGTTCTCTGAGCTCGGCCTGCCCGTGGAAACGATGCGGGACCTCTGCGATAAAAGCCGGGGGATGGTTCTTGTGACGGGGCCGACGGGAAGTGGAAAATCGACAACGCTGGCGTCGATGATCGATTACATCAACAATGAATTTTCTCGCCACGTGATCTGCGTTGAAGATCCCATCGAGTATTTGCACAATCACAAAACATCTATCGTCAATCAGAGGGAACTGGGTCAGGATACACTCTCATTTCCAAAAGCTTTGAAGTACGTTCTGCGGCAGGATCCGGATGTGGTTCAGATCGGTGAGATGAGGGATCTGGAAACTATCCGTTCAATGCTTACGGTGGCGGAAACCGGGCATCTTGCCTTCTCCACCCTTCATACAAATACGGCGGCGGGCACCATCAACAGAATTATCGACGTTTTCCCTCCGGAGCAGCAGGAACAAATCAGGGTACAGCTATCGTTTGTGCTCAGCGCGGTTATCAGCCAGCAGCTGTTGCCGCGCACGCAGGGGGACGGACTGGCGCTGGCCTGTGAGATTCTGGTGGCCACGCCGGCAGTGCGAAGCCTGATCCGGGAGGGCAGCGTGGACCAGATATATTCCCAGATACAGATGGGTAAAGGGATCGGAATGAAGACGATGAACGAATCACTCGCCGAGCTGACCCTCAGTGGTGATATAACAGAAGAAGCCGCCCGGGCGAAATCCAGTGATGTGAAGGAACTCGACAGGATGCTCAGGGGGGTTGGAGAGTCAACCAATGCCTGAATTCCACGTTGTCTGCAAAAATGCTGAAGGAGAACGAAGAGAGCTGAACCGAAGCGGTGACTCCCGGGAACAGGTCTTCTCGGAGCTGCGGGAAGAAGGTCTTGTACCGATCTCGATATCCGAAGCCGAAGGCGAAGGGGGGGAAGCAGGCGGGAAGAAAGCTGAGCCGCGGTCAAAATCCGGGACCGGTTTCAGTTTCTGGAGAAAGGTCAAACTTGACGAGTTGGCGGTTGCCTTCCGGACGCTGGCAACAATGGTTGGGGGCGGGCTCCCTATCATCGGCTCGTTGATCGAGGTGGGCGAACAGGCCGATACGCCACATTTCCGCGAGGCCATGCTTTCGATGGCGCAGGAGGTGCGTGAGGGCAGCTCTCTCTCGGACACCATGGCGCAGCGGCGGGACATATTTCCCCCGATAGCGGTATCGATGGTCCACGCCGGCGAGGAAAGCGGTAATCTGGCCCGCGTGCTGAGCGATCTTGCGGATTATCTGGAGGAACAACAGGAGCTGAGAAGGAAGGTGAAGTCCGGAACCCGCTACCCCATGTTCGTCGCCGGATTTTTCGTCGTCGCCCTTGCCGTGATTGTCCTGTTTGTCATACCTCAGTTCCGAGAGATCTACGACCGATTCGATGTCGAGCTACCCCTGCTCACCCGCATCGTTACGGGGGTGAGCACCGCCATTGCCAGCTCCATGATCTACATCATCCCCGTCGCAGGACTGCTCTTCATTGGGTTTGTGTTCTGGAAGCGAACGGAGGGCGGTCGGCGGACCGTGGATCGGGTCAAATTGCGGTTGCCGCTGATCGGCCCGCTGGTCCATCAGATAGTGATAGCCCGGTTCAGCCGTGCGCTGAGTCTGCTGCTCGAGAGCGGGATACCGGTGGTGGAAGCCCTGTCCCTGTCCTCCAGGATCGCGGACAACGTGGTGATCAGAGATCAGGTGAACAGTGCCCGCGATAATATTGTGCAGGGATCCTCTCTGTCGGTGGAGCTGGAGAATCATTCCTACTTTCCCCGTATGCTGAGCAAAATGGCCTCGGCCGGAGAGTCAAGCGGACAGCTGGGGTCAATGCTGAACCGCGTTGCGGTTCACTTCGAACGGGAGGCCTCAAGCCAGATAGAGGGGTTGCTGTCGTTGCTCGAACCCGCCATTCTCGTGCTGCTGGGAGTGACTGTTGGTTTCGTGGTCGTTGCGGTATACCTGCCGAT
>JBKHGK010000203.1:0-4105 GCA_046539705.1 Candidatus Brocadiia bacterium
TGCCAGAGTGGCGGAAAGGCAGACGCGCCGGTCTCAAAAACCGGTGGGCACATGCCCATGTGGGTTCGAATCCCACCTCTGGCACCATATGATTTGGGCCGAAAGGGGCGGGGTCCCGCCCCTTTTCTTATGGGAAACTGATATGAGCGACCTCCTGCGACCGAGGTCGACGCGGTGCAGCGGGTGGGGCGGTATCCGGCAGTGACCTCCGCGGGAAGAGATAAGTGCGTTCCGGTTGTGAAGACCGGTGAGATGGCAGTGTATAGCAGGCATCCCTGCCTGCGGAGATAAAACGGCATAGAGCCGAATGAGTGTGTGCTCTCCTGTAAAGAGCAATACAGGAAAACAGGCAAGGATGCCTGTTATACGTAGCGCGAGCTTCGCTGCCCCCGCATAATTTCTTTCCACAGGAATGGATTTATGACCGACCGCTTATTCGATCGTGCGAATACGGGCAGGCTCAAGGAACGAATTGTGAACGAACCGCTTCCCCGATTGAAGGTAATCGGTAATCAGAGATCGGTCATCGGTGATCAGTGTCCCGTCATCTCAGGTCCAAGCAATGGCCCTCTGATGTGCTTTGAGACGTTTTGTCGCCGATTGCAGTATACTTATCGCCGATTACGCGTCTGGTTGGGGAGGGGTTGTGTGGAAATTAATTACTGAGAGTTATGGTGATCGATATGAGTGACACTCTGACGTATAAGATATTGAAAGACCACTGTGAGGAAGGCGAAGCTGTTCCCGGTCAGGAACTGGGAATGCGGATCGATCAGACGCTCACCCAGGATGCCACGGGTACTGCCGCTTATCTGCAGTTTGAGGCAATGGGTATTGATCGCGTACAAACTGACCTATCAGTGAGTTACGTTGATCACAACACGCTCCAGACAGGTTTTGAAAATGCGGATGATCACCGTTATCTGCAGAGCGTAGCCCGGCGATACGGGATCGTGTTCAGCCGCCCCGGAAATGGTATCTGCCACCAGGTGCATCTGGAGAGATTCGGGGTGCCGGGTAAAACATTGCTCGGGAGCGATAGCCATACCCCAACTGGTGGGGGGCTGGGTATGATCGCCATTGGCGTGGGCGGACAGGATGTGGCCTGTGCCATGGCGGGTCTTCCGCTGTATATCACCGGTCCCGAGGTGGTGGAAGTTAATCTCAGCGGCGAGCTGCGCCCATGGGTTACCGCGAAGGACGTGATTCTGGAGCTGCTCAGACGCCTGAGTGTGAAGGGCGGTGTGGGGAAGGTCTTTGAATACACCGGTCCGGGCGTAAAGACGCTCAGCGTGCCGGAGAGAGCGACCATCACCAATATGGGGGCGGAACTCGGTGCGACGACCAGCATCTTCCCCTCCGATGAGCGTACACATGAGTGGTTGAAACGCCAGAATCGGGAGTCGGATTTCAGGGCTCTTGCCGCGGACGATGATGCGAATTATTCGGAGACTGTGGAGCTGGATCTGTCCACGGTTGAACCGCTGATTGCCCTGCCTCACAGTCCGGATAACGTCGTACCGGTTGAAGAGCTTGCGGGTAAGGACGTTGATCAGGTGTGTATAGGGAGCTGTACGAATTCATCATTGCGTGATCTGTGCACGGTGGGGGAACTCCTGGGGGGCAAGCAGGTTGATCCCTCGGTCAGTCTGGCCATCGCTCCGGGGTCCCAACAGGTTCTGGACGTGATCACCCGACGCAGTGTTCTGTCCTCGATGATCGATGCCGGGGCGCGTATACTGGAGTCGGCCTGTGGTCCCTGCATTGGGATGGGACAGTCTCCCCGCACCGATGCGGTGACATTGCGAACGTTCAACCGCAATTTTGAGGGCCGGACCGGCACCGCCAGCGCGATGTGCCACCTGTGTAGCCCTGAAACGGCCGTCGCAGCTGCCCTTACCGGAGAGGTGACGGACCCGCGGGAACTGGGGGAGCACCCCGTGGTGGAGGAACCCGACCGCTATCCGGGAGGAGACAGCCTGATACTCTATCCTCCGGAGGATGGGGACGATGTGGAAGTGCAGAGGGGGCCGAACATCAAGCCGATACCAAAACGGGATCCGCTCTCCGGGGAAGTGTCTGGAACGGTGTTGCTGAAAGTTGGCGACAACATAACGACGGATCATATCATGCCGGCCGGGAGCAAGATACTCCCCCTCAGGTCGAACATACCGGCGATCAGCGAGCATGTCTTTGAGCCGGTTGATCCGGAATTCCCCGATCGGGCGCTGGAACAGGGAGGGGGTTTCATCGTTGGTGGCGAGAACTACGGGCAGGGATCCAGCAGGGAACATGCCGCCCTTGCCCCCATGTACCTCGGTATAATAGCGGTCATTGCGAAAAGCTTCTCACGCATACACCGCTCCAACCTCGTGAATTTCGGCATACTGCCCTTCACCTTCGCCGATCCGGCCGATTACGAGACCGTGAGCCAGGAGGACGATTTGAGCATCGACGACCTCCATGCCGGACTGGAGGAGGGTCGATGCTCCGTCCTCAATACTTCTACCGACACGACCTTTGACGTTCTCTGCGAGCTCAGTGAGCGCGAAAGAGAGATCGTCAGAGCAGGTGGCCGGCTCAACATGATCAGTGGAGGAACCAGCGCATCCCGGAATGGATCATGACCATTCCGTATTGATCGGCGGCTTCGGTGACCAGATCGTCCCGCGTCGCGCCGCCGGTCTGGAGCACATACTCCACGTTGCTCCTGGAAGCACGGTCTATGTTGTCGCGGAAGGGGATGAAGGCATCGGAGCTGAGACAGATACCGTCCATGCCATTGATCCACTCACGGCGTTCGCTCTGAGTGAGCGGCTCGGGGTCTTCGTCAAGTTTGGCAAGCAGGTCATCACGTTCGGCCTCACTGAGTTCATCCCACAGCAGAAACGCATCGACCGCGTTGGTTCTCTCGGGCCGGCCGAGATCCTCCTTGTATTTCAGGTCCAGCACACGGGGATGCTGCTGGAGAAGCCATTTGTCGGCCTTGGAACATGCGAGCCGCGTGCAATGCACCCGTGACTGCTGCCCGGCGCCCATACCGATTACCTGGCCCTGATATCCGAGCCCGACCGAGTTGGACTGGGTGTATTTCAGGGCTACGGTTACCACCAGAAGGGTCTCAGCGGCCTCCTCGGGCAGGTCCTTCCTGTTGCTGACGATATTCTCGAGCTGATCTCTGCTGACCCGGGCGGTGTTGCGGGTCTCCTCAAGCTTCAGACCCATCACATCTTTAATCTCATTCTCGGGAGGTTCGTAATCGGGATCAATCCTGAAGATTACGTAATTCCCGCCCTTTTTCTGTTTGAGAATATCCAGCGCCTCGGGTTCATATCCCGGTGCAATGATAGCGTCTGAGACCTCCCGGGCCAGCAGCTTCGCCACGTCGGCATCTGCGGTGTCGCTGAGGGCCGCGCAGTCGCCAAAGGAACTCATGCGGTCGCCGCCGCGGGCACGAGCGTAGGCGGTGGCGATGGGGCTGAGATCGGTTTCGGGGATCATCTGTGACTGCCGGAAGGCATCATCAAGAGGCCGGGCCACGGCAGCTCCTGCGGGGCTCACGTGTTTGAACGAGGCTGCCCCCGGTTTGCCCGTGGCGTCCTTGAGCTCGCGAGCGAGCTGCCAGGCTGCGAGCGCATCCATAACGTTGATCGCCCCCGGAGTGCCATTGAGCACCTGGAGAGGTGCCTCATCCATATCCATTACCAGACGGGCGTGTTCCTGATGGGGATTCAACCCGTATTTCAGCTCTATGTCCATCGAAATGCTCCTTTCAGCACAAAAGCCGGTGGGAAATGCGGACAGTAACAAGAGCGATATAGTTTAGCGGTTCGAGATCTGGAATGAAAACGGGTATACGCGAATAGAGAAAAAATTGAGAAAAAATGGAGATGTAGTTGAGAAGAAATTAAGAAGAAGTGGAGATGCAGTGGAGAAAAAATGGAGAGGACCAACGGTCCTCGCGGGGTTGGGGTACAGAGGAGCGTGGAGAAAGAGGTGGCCTGACCCGTATATTTCACGAGTCGTCAGTGCGCCAGATATGAAAACAGTCAAAGGCGGGTGTCCCGCGGGCGCGGGATATCCCAACTGCAGGCTGTTCTTATAG
>JBKHGK010000204.1:0-4102 GCA_046539705.1 Candidatus Brocadiia bacterium
TCAGCGGAGGCTTTCGCGGTAGCGGCCGTGACGACCTTCCAGGGACCGGCGCATGAACTCAACCAGGTACATCACCTCCTCGGCCACATCCGACTGGTTTTCGATCTCCTCAAAGACCTTTGTGCCGTTGAGGCGTTTTGTGCGGAACAGCTGCCTGTATGCGTCGTCGAGGCTCTGGATGGTCTCCTCGTCGTAACCGGCCCTTTCAAGGCCCACCTCGTTGACCCGCCTGACCTTGGCCGGATTGCCTTCCATAATCATATACGGGGGGACATCCCGGATTATACGGCTCAGCCCTCCCACAAAGGAAAGTTTTCCGATGGTCACAAACGGGTTGGCCGCGGCGCCCCCCATCAGTTTCGCCCCGCTCTCCACCCGGCAGTGACCGCCAAGGAGCACTCCGTTGACCAGTATGACCTCATCATCAAGAGTGCAGTCGTGCCCCACATGAGATCCGATCATCAGGAAATTACGATCCCCTATCGTCGTAATCCCCTCCCCGCCGGGAGTACCGATATTGACCGTGCAATGTTCCCGGAACACGTTATCATCTCCGATCTCAAGCCTGGTATCCTCCCCGTGATACTTCTTATCCTGTGGTGGTGTTCCCAGCACGGCATGTGGATAGAGATGATTGTTGCTGCCGAGGATGGTATGCCCCTCCACGTGCGCACCATGATCCATAATGCAGTTATCTCCGATGACGGCATCCGGCCCAACGTAGGCGCAGGGTCCGACTTCCACGTTCTCGCCAAGTTCGGCGCCCGATTCAACACATGCTTTCGGATGGATATTCATAAATCGACTCGAATCAAATTCACAAAAAGGTTTATGATAACATCAGAGGCTGATCACAGGACCTCCCGATCAACCAGCATGAACCGCATCTCCGCCTCGCATGCCACTTCACCCCGGACCAGCCCCCGGGCATTGATCTGAGCACTGCGCGAGCGCACCCGAGCGGCCTCCGCCTCCAGCACAAGCTGGTCTCCCGGCTGCACCGGTTTTCTGAGCTTCACCCCTTCCATCGAGACCATGAATGCCACTTTGCCGGTATGTTCGAGTTTCTGAAGGAGCAAAACACCCGCCACCTGTGCAAGCGCTTCCAGCTGCAGCACACCCGGCATGACCGGATAGTCCGGATAGTGTCCCTGAAAATACTGCTCGTTCACCGAGACATTTTTGAGCCCGGTGATCTTATTTTCCTCCTCAATGCTCAGCACCCGATCCACCATGAGGAAAGGGTAGCGGTGCGGCAGGATCTCCTGGATATCTCGGATATCAAAATATTCTTCCGGTCCCTCCCCCTCCTCAGCGGCCCGACGCAGCCGGGAGGCGAAGGTGGCATTGAGGCCGTGGCCGCTGCGGACGGCCACTATACGCCCGTCTATATCCAGTCCTGCAAGCGCCAGATCACCAAGAACGTCAACCACCTTATGCCGGGCAAATTCGTTCGGCAGCCGCGGTTCCACCTTTTCACGGCTCAGCGGCGTGCGGACCGAACCGTCATCGAACACCACAAGAGCGTTGTCATCCGTAACTCCCCCGCCCAGATTGCGCTTTTCAAACTGGCCGTAGGCCTCTTCTTCCGCAAATGTTCGTGCGGAGGCCAGCTCGTTCATGAAGTTCTCGGGAGTAATTTTACAGGCGAAGACCTCCGGCGGTCGCGAGGCGTTGTGGAACTGGAGAACGTAACTTATCTCCAGCCCGCGTTCCCCACTCTCCTCATCCTCCTCGGCGGGAGTCCCGGTCATTGTGGCTTCCTGTTCTGAGACCGCAATGGGGTCCGCGATGGAAAATGAGGGTTTTTCCTCGCTCTGCTCAACGATTCCACTCTCCCGCAGGGCCTCGGCCCAGGGCAGAGCACAGCCTCCGCAGGCCGGCATCTCTTCGCCGGAAACTTCCACCACCAGATTATCGACCCGCAGCCCCATACAGGCACTCAACAAATGTTCGGGGCTTCTGATCGTTGCCGCCTCTCGTCCGGGCTCCCCCGCGGCCCGCAGCTCGGTGCTCCTGTATCCATCCCCCAGATTCTCCACGGTTGCCGGTACCACGGGGCTGTCGGGAAGATCCGTGCGGACAAACAACACGCCGGCGCCGGGTTCGGCCGAGCGGAGCCGCACCTGCACTTCATCCCCGCTGAAAAGGGCTTTACCCGTAATTTCCACCGGCTCGGCAATTGTGTTCTGATGACGTGACATGCGTTTCTCCAGCTCTGCTGCTCTTGCTATTCCGAATCGGACGGTTCGGGCGGGGGGTCAACTATTTCTCCAGTGTAGCGGGCGTCCAGTCGTTCGATCACCCGGTCGGATATATCCAACCGATCACGAGCAAACAGCACGTCGGCAACGCTCGCCCTTTGCAACAGGGCTCCGCGGTCCATCGCCGATTCCTCCGTTCCGTCCTCGGACATCTCAGGATCAGCGGCTTTCAACACCAGGTCAAGGTCCCTCTCCTCCGCAAGCGCTTCCACGGCTTCATTGATTTTCGTCATCACATCGGTCAGAAAGCGGTCCCTCTTCTCCGCCAGTTCGCGCTCAAAATCCCGACGGGTTTCCTGATAGTCCTCCATCGCTTCCTGTATTTCGTTTCTTTTCTTCTGGGCACGTTCGGTCCCCTGAGGAAGGTTCTCATACTCCCCTTCCAGCACACGGATGCCCCGCTCTTTCCTGTCAATCGTATTCTGCATTCGTTCTCGCATCTGGTCCAGTTCCTCCCGGCGATCCTGCCATTGCCGGGATTCCTCCAGCACCCGGTCCACATTGACAACCGCCAGATGGGTGATTCTGAACGTATCCGGGTCCGATTCCGAACCGGATTCGGCCTCCGCCGGACCCAATACCATTCCCAGCAGGGTTATGGCACACGCTCCCACAAGTAAGCGCCCTATTTTGAATTGAGCCGTCATTCTCTCCATCATTACTCTTCCTTAAAAGCTGGTACCAGCACCAAGACTGAAGTGCACACTGCGCGTGTTATCCTCACTCTCACGTCGCACCGGGAAGGTCACATCCACTTCCACCGGGAGCCCCCCCATAACGGGTATGGCCCAGCGTATCCCCACTCCCGTCCCAACCCTCAGTTTCTCCCAGCCGGAAAAAACATCCTCGGCCTTCTCCTCAACATAACCGGCATCCACAAAGCCTGCCAGCCTGAAATCCTCGGAAAAAACGGGGGTGGTGTACTCCGCAGAAGCGGTCAACATGGACTCTCCGCCTATCTGCTCATCCTCGCTGGGTTCGACCGGCGATATCCCCCATGGGCGGAACCCACGAACAGAACCGAGCCCCCCGGCATAAAAGCGCTCAAACACAGGAATGCGGGAGTCGGTATAGGAATCCATAACGCCCAGTTCTCCACTCAGCTCAAACACATGCGGCCCCTTATCACGCGTCTCCACCAGGGGCCAGTAATGCGATCCCTCCAGTTCCGTCTTCCACGTCTCGATGTCGGCAAATGCAATCTCCGTCCGCAGATCAGCCCGGTATCCCTCGGTGGGCCGCTGGGAACTGTCACGGGTGTCGCGCCCGAGCGTCAACGCAAGATACGGTTTTGCAAAAGTATCATCATCCCGTCGAATTTCCGGCGGCGTATCGTCATCCACCGACGACATATCGATTGATTCATATCCGACCTCCACTTCACGGTTCACAAGCCGCCCCTTCTCCCAGCCCAAACCAACGGATCCTCCCGTGCGGGTCAGATCGAACTCGTCCCACCGGATCTTGTGGCGGTAAAGGCGGGATGAGAGGCTCATGTCGGAATTGGCGATGGCCGGATCGGAGAAGGCGAGAAGATAGGTGCTTTCCTCGGTCCCGACGTTCAACATCAGCCGCAGGTCCTGCCCGCCACCCCGGAAAGCGTTCCCCCGGGTAATATCCCGCCAGCTACCGGGGGGATTGCTGATATCAAAATTCCTTTCACGCACCTGAACCTGACCAAACAGACCGGTATCGGAGCTCACTCCGCCGCCAAACATTATGCTCCCGGTCTGGCCTTCGGTCACTTCAACCACAGCGTCCCGCAGCTCCCCCTCCGACGGGGCTTCCACGGTTTCGATCTGCGGTTCTTCGTCCCCTTCCACCTGTTCGTCCCCTTC
>JBKHGK010000205.1:0-4097 GCA_046539705.1 Candidatus Brocadiia bacterium
ACTTGAATCGCAAAGTCACAGTCAGATTTATAACAACAGGGTGTTTTTTAACAGTACCGGCAACACCGGTTTGGTCTACGACCGAGCCGTCAGCACGCCATCTATAGGAACAGCCTGCAGTTGCGGTGTAAAAACACGAGCGCCCTTGTCTGTTCCTATAGATGACGCACTGACGACTCGTGAAATATACGGGTTAGCCAAGTTTGCCAGCTGGTGCCTCCGATATGTATAATTAACCTTCATGGACGGGGTGTTCATTGTCGATCATCTCTCGCTTCCTTGATCTTTCCAGGTAGACTGGCGTTTAGCTATGGCAGACAAGACAGATGCAGATATGGGTGAGGGCGACGATGTGTCCCTGGTTCCTCTTTACAGCCCTCTGGACGTTTCCAAGGGGCTGCAGGCCTACAGGCGCGGAGAAATGGTTCTTTACACCGTTCGGGGCGAACCGGAAAAAGTCCAGCAGCTTATGGACGAACTGGACGGCAGGGGGGTGGGGGAAGTGGTGGCTCTTGTCTCTCATCGGGCCGATCAGCCCGAAGATGTGCAGACCGTGCAGGCGGAGGAGAAGGACAAACAGGGAGAGGAAGGATAAATGATCAAAAAGATTCTGACGGTTCTGGCTTACCTTATTATCTTCGGCGTTCTGGGCACGGTTGCATTCATCCGTATATTGGGTGGCTGCGATATGATATCTCTGCACTGAAGCGGTCCCGCATCACGTGCAGGACACCTTTTCGCCTCCTGTGCAGAGCCGTATTCCACGAACCCTCCCGGATTGGGAAGACCCCTATGTCGATACAGGTTCTGCCAAAAGTGCTGGTGGACAAAATAGCCGCCGGTGAGGTCATAGAACGCCCCGCCAGTGTCGTGAAAGAGCTGGTGGAAAACTCACTTGATGCTGATAGCGGGCGTATTGAAGTGGAAATCAAGGAGGGGGGAAGCAAGCTCATTCGGGTCGTAGATGACGGGCAGGGGATGGGGATGGAGGACATATCACTGGCTTTTCTGAGCCATGCCACCTCCAAACTGGAGGACGAAGAGGATCTTTTCGGCATAGAGACACTTGGTTTCCGGGGGGAAGCGCTCTCAAGCATAGCCAGCATATCCCACTCCAGGATCGTGTCCAGGGAACACGATGCGGATACCGGATATGAGATCCGAGCCGAGGGTGGTGAGATTGGCGAGGTCAAAGCGTGCGGAGCTCCCCCCGGCACGCAGGTGGAGGTCCGGAATCTTTTCTATAACGTGCCGGTCAGGCGGAAATTCCTCAAAACCAATGCCACGGAGATGGCCCATATCACCGAGGCCGTCACCCGCCTGGCGCTGGCGAACCCGCCCGTCGGGTTCGTCCTGCGCCACAACGGACGGGAGGTTTTCAATCTGTCCTCCGCCACCGATCGGGCACAGCGGCTCGGGGAATTTTTTGGGCGGGAGATTGCGGACAACATAATCCCGATGCGCGACCGCTCCCCGGAGGTGGAGATAGAGGGCTATCTGCTGCCCCCCTCCGTCAATCGGTCCAACACCAACATGCAGTATACCTACGTGAATGGCCGGTACATCCGGGAAAAAACTCTCATGCACGCCATTGGCGAGGCCTATCGGGGGCTGATGAAGCGCGGCAAACGGCCCGTGTGTTTTCTGTTTCTCACGGTTGATCCCGCCGACGTGGATGTTAATGTCCATCCCACAAAGGTCGAGGTGAAATTCCGCCAGGCCCGGGACATCCACTCCAGGGTGCTTTCGGCCATGCGCAGAACCCTCCGGGAGGCCCAGCTCACCCCGCAGGTCCAGCTGTCGGCCCCCGAAGAATCATCGGTGGATGAACGTACTGAATCCATACGGGGAGCTATCGCGGATTTTTTCAGCAGCGAGCAGGATCAGGAGTCGCCGACCGGTTCCGGAGCAAAGGGCAATTTTGGCCATGGTGAGGACAGGCCGGAGGGAGAACAGCGGGAACCACGATGCGACGTGAATTACGGGAATACCATCCAGATGCTTGACAGTTTCATAGTGGAGGAGCTCGAGAATGCTATCCGGCTCTCCGATCAGCATGCGCTGCATGAGCGGATACTGTATGACCGCATGCGGAAAAACCTGCAGGACGGGCCGCTCAACAGCCAGCAACTGCTGGTACCGGACATCGTGGAACTTCCCCAACCCGATTTCTACGCGGTGATGGACCTGCAGGAAGAACTCGGCCGGTTCGGGATGGCCGTGGAGGCCTTCGGCGATAACACCGTAATCGTCCGGTCATTTCCCCAGATTCTCGATCATTTCGATGGTGCTTCTTTTTTTGAGGATCTTCTCGCTGAACTGGAGGATACCGAGGCGCCCAAGAGGGTCGACGGCCGTGTGGACCAGCTGCTGAAAATAATGGCGTGTCGGGGAGCAGTGAAGGCGGGGCAGCGGCTCGGAGCAGAACAGATCAAAAAACTCCTCTCACAGCGCAAACAATGCCAGCAGCCCGACACCTGCCCCCACGGGCGCCCCATATCGATCGTGCTGAGCCGACACGAGCTGGACAAGCAATTCAAAAGGGATTGAAGCCTGCATCTGCAGGATGCAGGATAGGGAGCGCGAACCCCGAACACGTTCCTACCCGTTGAAGTGTATAGTGCAGTCGGGCAGAGCTTCCTGTAGTTCGGTCACATCGTCTCTGTCCACTCCGCTACAGCCATCCAGGTACAGGTTCTTGAGATTCGTAAGATCCTGTAACGGGGAGAGGTCAGTGATCTTTATACAGTAGGCAAGATCGAGATGTTTAAGTTTCTCCAGGGCCTGGAGGGGAGTTATGTCCCCTATATTCCGGCATCCGGCGAGGCTGAGTTCCTCTATATCAACAAGACGTTTCACCGGGCTGATATCAGTTACGGTCTCACAGTTTCGCAGATCCATCTGTACCAGATCATCAAAGGCAATACAGAGACTCAGCAACTCTTCATTGTTTATCTTGTTGGGCAGACTGATTTTTCGCAGCTGGGGGAGCTGGAAGACCGGCCTGACATCTCTGATCCCGTTGCAACCGAAGAGCCGTAAAATGCGGAGATTCTTCAGCTCCTGAAGCGGGGCGACATTGTGGATGCGCGGGCAGTTCGATAGATCCAGAGAGACGAGGGTTTTGACTTTCCGCAGCGAGGCGAGCTCCTTCACTTTGGTGCAGCGGGAGAGATCAAGCTGGCGCAGGTTTGGAAGCATGGCCACCGGGTTGAGAGCGTGTATGTTCTCGCAGTTCCGGAGCAAAAGCCGCCGCAGCTTCTTGGCGCCGGCCACGGGGTCGATCTCCCACACACCATCACAATTTATCATCTCCAAGCGGCGGAGCTCGGACAGGTTTTGGACTGCACCGATATCCTGCAATTGCTCGCAATCGGTTATAGTAAGCCTCAGCAGGTGAGGGCAATTGCCCACCGGGGAGATATCGGCGATGTCCTCAACCCAGGACAGGTGGAGGCATCGGAGCGGGAAGTCAGTGTCGCAAATCCATTTCAGTTCGCTGCGCTTTATCCCGCTGCATTCCAGGGCCTCCAGCTTTTTCAGTCGGTTGAGCTGATCAATAGTCTCCCGGGCACCGACCTTTGCGGTCCGGACGTGTTGCAGTTGTGCGTCCGATGCCTGCTCCACCCACTGAACGGCCGTCCTGTCGGTAAAATCAACGCCCACGCATTGTTTTTTCGTACCCCCGCGGATGAGCAAACCATTCCGCTGCCCAAAACGTGCCCGGTCCGGGTCGTCAGGTCTTTGCACCCAGTACCATGACGAATAGCCCAGACTGATTTGCACAACCCGTCGGCCCCTGTTGGCGTTATTTACGGCCATATACTTTCCATAGCCAATAGTAGCATGAAAACTCGCTCCGGGAGCCAAAATCTGGTGCCGGACCCAGTTGGTCGCGCCCCCGACATGCTTTACCTGAGTTTTGCAAGGGGGCAGACACATAAAGATTCGGGGGTTTCAACCGCATGGTCAGCAGGTCCACTCGTTTCGACACGTTGTCGATTTTGCCCCGCTCGATCATCCCGCAGTATTGTCCTCAGAGCCCCCGGTTGTGTCAAACAAGCCCCCGGTTGTGCCGAATCAAGAACAGTGACTGT
>JBKHGK010000206.1:0-4085 GCA_046539705.1 Candidatus Brocadiia bacterium
TCAGCAGGCGGGGACAGCTCATAGCGGCGCAGACCAGGGTGAGGTGGATGCGTGGCTCATTAAAGTCTTTACGCAACGTCTCGTGTTCAATGTCATCGAGCGTCATATCCCGTCCCATCACCGGATGGGTGATCTCATTGTAAGCGTTGGTCAGGAACGCGATCTTCTGAGTGTCGTTCCATTTTTGATACTTTTGCTTCTTCAGGTTACCGATGGATTCAACGAACTTATTGAGCGGCTTGCGGTTTTCCTTCAGAGATTTGTAATCGACCATACCGTCATCGTCGACGTATCTCTGGAGTACGGAGCGGTACCGGCTGTAGTCAAATACAGTATTGTCCGACGTTGCCTCGCTTTCTGCATCTTCGGCGTAAACCCGTGACGGGCCCGATGCAGCCGCCAGAAGAAGAGCAACGGAGAGGGCGGCAGCGGACACTCTGTGGCCCAGTAAGTTTTGCATGTTCATCTCCCCAACTAAAAAATGCTAAGCGGGCGCAACTAAGTCTCTTTCCGTTGAAAAAGATTGTGCGCAACGTAGGACAGGCATCCTTGCCTGTCCGGTGCAAACTCTTATCTAAAGGAGAATATGACGACTATCAGCCGTTTTGTGCTTATCCTTTCGCAGGCAAGGATGCCTGCTATACATAGACGTCTCATTGGTTTTTCAGACCGCAACATACTTGACTTGTCCCGTTTAGAGCATCGACCGGATCCGATCATCCATCGTTTTCTGGTCATCGGCAAAATAATAGGCCGCGTGCAGGTTCATGAGCGCATCGAGACCGACCTCGCCGGCGGCCAGTTTGTCGCTCCACATGCTGTAATCGGGTATTTTACCGGTGGACTTGGCCGTATTAATCTCCTCGTCGCTCCTGTTGGGAAAGCAACATGGGGAATGACATCCTGCTCGCCGGTATTAAAGGGCGTCAGGAGGGGTTCGGAGGCCCGGTGGATAGAACTCCAGGGCTTCTCCCTGTCGAGCAATGCGGCCCATCCCTCATACTGTGGGTTTCCGTTGCGCGAAATACGGCCGTGGTAGATAATCAGCCAGCCGTAGTCCGTTTTGATGGGAGGGGCACCCGCGCCCACGTGGCCCTCGCTCGTGCCGGCAATCACGGGCATGGGTTCTCCCCAATGAATCAGGTCATCCGAGGCCACCATAAACATGCTGGGGGAGATGTAGCGGTGGGCCGCTCCCGGCCGGATGATGGCCCAGTATTGTGAATCCATGCCGTATGGATCCTGTATCATGTCCGGGAACACAACCACATCTTTCTCCGGCGGGTGAAAGATGGCCGACGGGCGGCCGGCAGGCGCTTGAACGTTGTCAGGTCATTGGAGAGGGCGAATGATGTTGATATGCCCCAGATGCCGGAACAGGCGACGTAGCTGATCAGGTGTCGGTAGTATTCGCCGTCGGCTTCAATGGGCTCCTGCATGGTGGTGATGCGGGGGTCCTCGATCCCGAATTCTTCATAACTTTTCTGCGGGAAAAGTCCGTCCCGATGGACGGTTGCCGATTTTGGACACCCCGTTACGGGATCCCTCTCGATTTCAGCATACCTGGCATGGGCGATGACGGTGGGGCGGACCTTTTCGACAAGCCCGGGAAGCCTGACCGAATAGCTGTCATTGGGCATAACGTCGGAGCCCAGTTCCTTTTTCTCCCAGTGTATGCGATCACTGCCGGCGCGGGGGAGATGAACGTGATCGGGAAACGGGGTGCCTTCATCGAAGTGCCTGTGATAGGCGGCGTTTTTATCGTAAGCCTCGATGAGGCGAAGCAGCAGACGGACCTGCCCATCAATGATGGCGCTGCCGGGATTGAGAACGCCTATAATCTGGTGACTCTCATTGAGAAGAGGAACGTCTTCGGATCGAATCAATGCACTTACGTCGCCAATATCAGACATAGTCGCCATCCCCTCTCAGGGTATAATCGGCGCTTTATCGAAGGTGCGCATTTGGCTGGATCGATACTCATTTTGCCAATCCCTATTTCACGTGGAGTGTGAATAAGAGGGGCTCGAAACGTGATGGCCTGTAGTGCACCAAAAAGTTTCGGGCTCCGTTCTCCCAAACTGACCGTTCAGTCTATTACAGGAGGGAGTATAGTGAGGTCGCCATATTCTGTCAAACACTAAAAGGGGTTACATCGATCGAGATTCTGAACGATGTGGCAAAAAGCGAAAAGGATCCCCTTATAGCTCGGGTTTTACGGATAATCTGGCACTCGTTCGAAACACATTGTCGGTTCCGATAAACTCGGAGTTCGCCTCAACACAATTGAGAGGAGGATATCATGGCGAGGCCCGGAATCATCTACAGCGAGGATTATTACTGCGACATAGGGGATCACGTCTTCCGCACGGAGAAATACGGCCTGCTCTACCGCAGGCTCATTGACCGCGACATTTTCAGTCCCCGGGAGGTACACAGCCCGGAGGCGGCCAGTCGGGATCAACTGGAGCTCGTACACACTCCCGAATATGTGAGCGATCTGTTTGGGGCTCGGCGCACTCCCCGGACAGTCGCCAGTGAGATGCCCATCTCAGAGGACATTGTCCGGGCCTTCGCGCTCGGGGCCGGGGGCAGCATTCTCGCTGCCCGAAAAGCCCTTCTTGGAGGTTCCGGCGCCATTAACCTTGCCGGTGGATTCCATCATGCCTATGCCGACCATGCCGAGGGCTTCTGTTACATCAATGACGTCGCGGTGGCCGTGCGCAATATGCAGCACGAGGGACTGGCCGAACGGCCGATGATTGTTGACTGTGATCTACATCAGGGCAACGGCACGGCGCACATCTTCCGGAACGCCCCCGAGGTTTACACTTTCAGCATCCACCAGCAGAAGCTCTATCCGCCCAAGGAGAACAGCGACTGCGACGTCGGTCTGCCCAACATGTGCACCGGGGACCATTATCTTGCCCGGTTGCGCCGAAAGCTTGGCCCCGCCCTCAACGACCATCAGCCGGATTTCATCGTCTATGTCGCCGGTGCGGACCCCTTTGAGAAGGATCAGCTCGGGTCTCTCATGCTCACCATCGCCGACCTGCGAGAACGGGATGATGTAGTTCTGGAGGCCTGCGCCGAGCGCGACATTCCGTTCTGTATCATGCTTGCTGGAGGTTATGCGCCGGATGTGGACGATACGGTCAGTATTCACTACAATACGGTGCTTTCCGCGTGTGAACACTGTGAATGAACCCAAATGGTCTTTGCATGTTTGAGGATATCGTCAGGCGCCCGGCAGATGGGCTTCACCAACTGTTGAACTGGGTCTACCCCGCGCACTGCTATCACTGCCAGCGTCCGCTCAACCCCGCTGGGAATCCCCTGCTGTGTGGAGACTGCCGGCGATGGCTGGACAGGCAGCGGATAACCCCACCGCTGTGCGGGACCTGCGGACTGCCGCTGTCCGGCCGGGACGGCATGACCGAGTGCGTTAACTGCCGTATGCTTCGTCCCCGCTACCGCCTCGCCCGGTCAATTTTCACCTATTCAGGCCCCGCGGAAAGTATCGTTCACAGTTTCAAGTATGAGGGGAATTACTTCCTGGGTCCCCGGTTACTGAAAAGGGCCATCAACAGGGATTGGTTTCCCGCTGACCTGGGCGGCTACGACTCGGTGGTGCCCGTACCCCTTCACTCGCGGCGCAGACGGGATAGAGGGTTCAATCAGGCCGCCATGCTTGGACGGGTGATAAGTCGTGATAGGCAACTTATCCTTCTCAGAGATGCACTCAGGCGAGAACGCAACACCCCGAAACAGGCCAGTCTCTCGCGGTCGAAAAGGCGGGAAAACGTAAAGAGGGCCTTTATCCAGGGTCGACAGGAGGTGAAGGGCCAAAAAGTATTGCTGGTGGACGACGTTATGACCACGGGGGCCACCGCAGGGGAATGCGCGCGAACTCTATCCCGCGGCGGGGCGGAGGTGGTGGATGTTTTTACCCTTATACGGGCAGCCCAGTAATATGGCCCGGACACAACGGCACAGGCCCTCCACCAATTGCCTTTGCGCAAAAGTCGGCCTCAGATAAAGCCACATAACGATCGGGACTCCACGATCTCAGAAAGGTGCCTTTG
>JBKHGK010000207.1:0-4083 GCA_046539705.1 Candidatus Brocadiia bacterium
CCCCTCGCCGTCTGTTGATTAGTGGCGCGCCTTCGTGCTATAATTCGGCCTTTTGAGGAACGCCCGGTCCACGCCCCATGACCCTGTCCACCGCCGAAATAGAGGAGGTTGTGGAGGATCTTGCCCCCCGGCTGGTCGGGGGAACTGTACACCGCATAACCCGGCCGGCGAAACGGGCATTCATCCTTCACATCCGGAACGATGAAAAGCGGTTCTGGCTGAACATCGTGGCCAACCCGCAGTTCAGCCGGCTGCACCTTCTGACGCACAGACCGGACGATACCGGATGTGAGGGCGGGTTCTGCAACGTGCTCCGGCAGCATCTGACCGGACAGCCGGTAAGCACGCTGCGACAGGTAGAGGGTGACAGGGTGGTTATTCTGGACGTCACCGTCCGCGATGCCCTCCTCAAACCGTCGGAAATATCCCTGATCGCCGAACTGACGGGAACGGGGGCGAATCTGATTCTGGTCGATGAAGACCGGATCGTGCTGGGCGCGATGCGGACGGAGGATTCCGACAGGCGCACGATTCAACCGGGCCGCCCGTATGAGCCGCTCCCGCCTCCGCCCCACGTGCCGGAGAAGGCACGGGATAACAGGTTCGCCGGCACGAGGGATCCGGACGACCCCCTGGCCCTGCATCGCGAAATCGAGCAGCTGTATGAAGAGCTTGAGTCGGGCTCCAGGCTCGACGAACGTCGGAAGGCTCTCGGCCGCCGGATCCAGGCCAAGATGAACCGACTCCGGGGGCGGATGGAGGGACTTCAGAAAGACCTGAATAAGGCCCGGCAGGCCGACGAACTGAAAAGAGATGGAGAACTGCTGAAAATAGCCCTGCCGCGCATCGAACAGGGGCAAACAGAGGTGACGGTCAGGGACCATTTCGAGCCCGACGCCCCCGAGCGGGAGATCGAGCTCGACCCGGCCCTGTCCCCCCAGCAGAACATCCAGCAGTATTTTGAGGAATACAAACGCCGACGCGATAGCCGCGAACACGTCGAGCAGAGAATCCGGGCGACCGAGGAGCACATAAAGGCCCTGAAACGAGCGGCCTCGCGGCTGGAAGACTGCGAGAAAGTTGAGGATATTGACAAACTGAAGGACACGCTGCTGGAGGGCAACCTGCTGCCGCCGGAGGGCACCCCGGAAAGCAAACAAACGGAAGACGATAAATCCGCCCCCCGTCAGTTCGTATCCGCCGACGGGATTGAGATACTGGTCGCCCGTAACAGCCGGCAGAACCACGAGCTGACTTTCAGTATTTCTCGGGGAAACGATTACTGGATGCACCTTCTGGGCTGGCCCGGACCACACGTGATCATCCGGAAGCCCCGTGATTCGGGCGTACCCCGGCGAACTCTTATAGACGCCGCGCATCTGGCCATATATTACTCCAAAATACGCGGGACCGACTACGCGGAGGTCATCTATACTCAGCGCAAATACGTCAACCCGATCAAAGGCGCGGGGCCCGGCAAGGTGAGGTATTCCCACGAGCAGTCGATGGCCGTAAGAGTGGATAACAATCGCATAAAACGTCTTCTCCGATCAAGACAGTAACATAACTCAGACCACGAGGTCTCCCATGGATGCTCATGAACTTCTGAAAACGCGACGGACAATCCGGAAATTCGATCAAAAGCCTGTCTCCCGTGAAACGATCCGGGAACTGGTTGACCTCGCCCGATATGCTCCTTCCGGCGGCAACAGGCAGGACTGGAAAATTGTGGCCGTCGACGATCCGGATCGGCGGGATCAGGTCTTCGATACGCTCGCCTGGCTGCCCCAGACCGGGGCGCCGGGAGAAGGTGAACGCCCCACCGCCTACCTGGTCATAATTTCCGACCAGCAGGACGCCGTTGCGGACTGCGCGAGCCTGGCCACTTACTCCGCCCTGGCCGCCCACAGCCTCGGACTCGCCTCATGCTGGTTCGGCAGTATCCGGCGCACGGAACTGGCCGAGGACCTCAACATTCCCGATGAGTTCAGCATCGAGTTCGTCCTCGCCCTGGGGTATCCCGCCGAAACCGCCGAAACCGTTGACGCCAGCGAGGACACCACGGTGTCGGTGGCCGATGGCGTTATCCAGATCCCGAAACTGGAGGTCGACAGCATTCTGCATCATAACACCTTCGGCGGCTGACCGACCGAATTCTCCCTCACCCGGACGACCACTTCTGACAAACAGTTGGAGACACGATGAGAACAGACGGAAGAATGACCGATGAGCTGCGACCGATGACACTCGAACGAGACTACACCCGGTATGCGGAGGGCTCTGTGCTGGTCACCGCCGGACAGACCCGCGTGCTCTGCACGGCGATGGTCGAGGACGGCGTGCCGCATCACTGCCGCTCCGAACATATCGGCTGGGTTACGGCCGAATACGCCATGCTGCCCAGCTCCAACCCCGACCGGCGGAGCCTGCATCGCAGCCCGAGCGGGCGCACCCGGGAAATCCAGCGCCTCATCGGTCGCAGTCTCAGGCTGGCGGTCGACCTCTCCCAGTTCCAGGGACGCACCATCTGGTGCGACTGCGACGTCCTTCAGGCGGACGGCGGCACCCGTACGGCTTCGATTACTGGCGCCTACGTGGCGCTCGTCGATGCGCTCTGGCAGATGAGAGAGGAGGAGACAATCGAGGTGCTCCCCATCAAACACGGCATCTCGGCCATAAGCGTCGGAATCGTGGAAGGACGCCCCATGCTCGACCTCACCGGCGATGAGGATCGGGCGGCCTCCGTCGACATGAACGTGGTCATGACACATGCCGGGGATTTCGTGGAGGTGCAGGGCACCGCCGAATCGGCCCCCTTCGGACAGGAACAGATGGATGAGCTGCTGGAGCTGGCCAGAACAGGCAATGACCAGATACGCAAAGAGCAGATGTCCCTGCTTCAGAAAAAACTGACCGTCTGACACGGCGGTTGAGCCCGAAATTCGATGACCGTGATCCGAGGTGAACGATGTGCTACATACGTGACGATATAGCCAGGATGAAGGGCTATACCCCCGGCTTCCAGCCGGATGAACCCGGGTTTGTGAAACTCAACACCAACGAAAATCCTTATCCGCCCTCCCCCGACGCCATCGAGGCCATGCGGGAAGCCTGCAGCGAGGATATCCGAAAATACCCCGACCCTCTCGGGCAGCCCTTCCGGGAAGCGGCCGCGGAGCTGTTCGGGCTACGCCCCGAAAACATCCTCTGCGGCTGTGGGTCCGACGATATACTGACCATAGCGGTGCGGACTTTCTGCGACAGGGGCGACACGATTGCGTTCCCCTACCCCACCTACAGTCTCTACGACGTTCTCGCGCAGATACAGGGCTGTCGCCCGGTCACAACCGATTTCCCCGAAGACTACTCGGTGCCGGAGGATCTCCCCAGAATCGGCGCCGAACTGACCTTTCTGGCCAATCCGAACGCTCCGAGCGGAACGCTTATCTCCCCCGACAGGGTTCTGAAGCTCGCCGATTCGGTCGACGGCGTTCTCCTGATCGATGAAGCCTATGTGGACTTTGCCCGGACCGACTGTCTCCGCCTGGTGCAGAGCTGCAAGAACGTGGTGGTGTCCCGCACGCTGTCCAAATCCTACGGCCTGGCCGGCCTGCGGTTCGGATTCGCCATGGCCGACGAAAAGCTGATCGCGGGGATGCTCAAGGCCAAAGACTCCTACAACGTAAGCGCTCCCGGTGTGGCCGGAGCAACGGCCGCAATTCAGGACCGCGCTCACCTCAGAAGCACGGTTGAACGGATCACGGATACCCGGGAACGCCTCCACAACATTCTCACCGATCTGGGGTTTCACTGCTGGCCATCTCAGACCAATTTTGTGCTGGCCCGGGCGCCGGAAGATCACGAGGCCCGCGATATCTTCCAGAAGCTGTTCGAGCAAAAAATACTGGTCCGTTACTTCGACCTGCCTCGCCTGGACGACTGCCTGCGTATCACCGTGGGCACCGGGGAGGAGATCGACCGCCTGGGTCAGGCACTGAAGGAAATCCTTCAGCGGGGCCGGGGTTAGGCCGTATATTTCACGAGTCGTCAGTGCGCCATATATAAGAACAGACAAGGGCGCTC
>JBKHGK010000208.1:0-4040 GCA_046539705.1 Candidatus Brocadiia bacterium
GCGGGACACCGCAACTGCAGGCTGTTCTTATAGATGGCGTGCTGACGGCTCGGTCGTAGACCAAACCGGTGTCGCCGATACCGTTGAAAACACCCTGTTTTTATAAATCTGCCTTTAAACTTGGGATTATCGTTTGGTGATATCGGTTTTAGAATAATTAACGCTTGAGGTTTGTGAAATATGCGGGATAGACCACAGCCGTTTGACCGCATGATTACGGTTTGTGGGCAAACAGCTAAATATACATTCAGGTCACGCCCATCGGAGGTTTATTCATGCCGGAGGAGAGAGCTCAAAACGACCACTTTCTGTTCTATACCACCGAGGTGTCCGAGAACAGGGTGGTTCTGGATAAAGGCGAGACCCGGCACCTGAACTCGGTTCTGCGGATTGAGGAAGGTGACGTCATATGCGTCACCAGTGGTTCCGGAACGGTATTCAGGTGCCGGATTGAGTCCCTCGGCCGGAATGGATGCGAGTGTGTGATCGTTGACCGGACCCCACAGCCCTGCCCGAATGCGGAACTGGATTTTTACCTTGGGTTGCCGGACAAAAAACCGTTCGAACGGGCGATTGAGATGCTGATTCCGCTTGCCGTACGGTCCATTACCCCGGTTGTATGCGAGTACTGCCAGAACCAGTGGTGGTCGCAGAGATGGGAGAACCGGCGGGAGAGGTTTGAACGGAAGATGGTGGCGGCCGCCAAACAATCCTGGAATACCCACCTGCCCCGGCTGCACGAACCGGTGTCGTTTGGGGCGGCGATGGAGGGGGACGGACCGCTTTTGTATGCGCATCCCCGTGGGGATACAATGGAGACCTGGGGAGGGATGATAAATGGCGCGGATAGCTGTTCCTGTTTCGTCGGCCCTCCGGGCGGGTTTTCGCCCGGCGAGCTGGAGGCGTTCCGGGATGCCGGCGCCGCAGCAGTGTGGCTCTCCCCGCACAGGCTCCGCACCGAGCATGCCGCGGCCGCTATGGCGGTGGTTCTGCGGCAGGCCACCGAACAGTAGGAGAGATCTGCCATGAGGCAGCTGACCGCATATATCCTGGTGCTGATGCTGGCGTGCTCCGTGGCCGCGGGCGATGAGTCCGGCGTCGTGCAGCTTCAGAGCGGCACGCGTGTGGAGGGTGAGGTCACGATATCCGGAGATACCGTCCGGGTGGAGAACGCATCGGGATCGCACGAATTTCACCGACGGCTGGTGAAAGGCATTCGGAGGGGAGGTGATCGGCAATCCTCCACGCGTGACCGTTCCGTTCGGTGCCGGAGGATTCGTCGTGACATGAGGGAGGCGGTGGTGAAAGTACTTCAGCGGAAGCTGTCGGTGGATTTCGCGGGCGCGGGAGTCACGGAGGTGGTGGAGTATCTGCAGGAGATTACGGACGGCAATTTTAGCTATCGGCCATCGGAACTGAGAGCACTGGAACCGGTAACGTTACACCTGGAGGGGGTGGAAGTCCATCAGGTGCTGGACCTGTTGGCCGACGGTCGAGAGCTGCAGTGGGGCGTGCAGGACGATGTAATCATGCTGCGCGGAGAGATAAAACCACGCACCGGAATCCGCGTGTACGACGTGCGAGATCTCCTGCTGAACGTGGAGGATCGAACACCCACCGGGACAGCCATCCTTGCCGAAGAAGGCCGGGAGGATCAGGACAACCGGGGACAGTGGGGTGGAGAGGATGGCGGCGACCGGGAGTTCGGCCGGGATAACGGGGACGGGGACAGCAGACGGGGATCGCAACCACTTGCCGGCCGGGCATACGATCTGGGAAACCTCATCACATCCTCAGTTCGCCCGAGAAGCTGGGATCAGCCGGCGGTGCTGATGTTCGGCGGACAGAGCAACGAGCGGGATTGATTTGCCCTTCGGTCGTCAGCAGGCCTGGATAGCTCCGAGAATACTTTCATTGTCTGATGCTGTAACTTTGGGCGTCACGCATCGTAGCCGGGAAAAAGGGAAAGGTCCGACGTTCACCGCGTGGAATGACCAGGGAGCCGCGCGGCGTTCGGCACCTGCTCATTCCCCCGAAACATGTGAAATGAACGTAGTTCACCGAATACTTGCGTTTACTGTGCCACCACCACATCGAAGACGTTCTGCATGATGAAAAGCGTGACGTAGGAGACTCCCCCGGCCAGGAACGGTGTGGTGACCCAACCGGAGGCGATACCGCCGAGCACCCTCCAGTCGATATTCCGGGCTCCCTTCGCCAGTGCTATGCCCAGTATTGCCCCCACGATAGCCTGGGAGCTTGACACCGGCACGAGTGGTATGGAGGGTAGGCCCAGGGACGTCAGCGCTTCGCGGAGCCCCTCTGAAGCGAAGACGTAGAGGACCATCGAATGGGAAAGCACGACGATGAAAGCGGTGATCGGGGAGAGCCGGAACAGATCCCGTCCCACCGTCTCCATCACGTGGTGGGAGTAGGTGAAGATACCCACGCTGATCGCTATTCCGCCCAGCAGAAACAGGAGCTGGGTGCCGGTGATAGCCAGGCCCGAAGTTATCTGTATGTCCGGCAGGGGGGCGGCGGGGACGAACACCCCCATGACGTTGGCGATGTTGTTGGCTCCCAGGCTGTAGGCCCCGGCCATTCCCACCACTATCAGTCCCATTCGCGTATAGGCATCGAGGGTGAGAAGGTGAATCTTACACTTTTCCAGCAATGCCCGGACGACGTAATAGATGCCGGTGGCGAACAGAGCCGCCAGGCCGGGGCAGACCACCCAGGTGGCCACGATCCGCAGGAGAGTGTAATAATCGGTGGAATGGCCGCTGAAAAGGTTCCATCCCACGATCGCGCCCACAATGGCCTGCGATGTGGAAACGGGGATTTTCAGCCGCGTCATAAGGGTTACGCTTATAGCGGCCGCCAGCGCCACCGTGAATGCGCCACCGATGGCATCCACCGCGCCGAGTTTGCCCAGGGTGGCAGAAGGCCCGGAGCCTTCCAGCACGGCACCGATGACAACGCAGATAGCCCCCAGCACGGCGGCGGTGCGAAATCGCAGCATGCGAGTCCCCACGGCCGTGCCGAACACGTTGGCCGCGTCGTTTGCCCCCAGTGACCAGCCGAGGAACAACCCGCTGGACAGATAGATGAACATCCGAGGCCTCCCGCTATATCCGTCGTTTTATCGTGTAAATAGCGAGCCTGTCGCTCACCGCTTCCGCGCAGTCAGAGATTGCTTCGACGTTTTCGGTGATAAAACGCAGGTGCATTTTCCGGCTGAGGGACAGGTCCGACTCAAATATCTTCCGCTTCAGCTGCACCGCCGTTTCGTCAACCTCGTGTTCGTAAAAGCCAACTTTGTGGATATAATCATTCACCATGTCGTAGTCGGTGAAAAAGGCCCTGATAGCACGGACCAGATAATCGGTTGACTCCACCGAAAGCTCTCCGAGTTCCAGGAACAGTTGATGGTGAACTTTGTCAATCTGCGGGCGCTCCACGGAAAATTTTGTGAGAGTTTCTTTGACGGTGTCGATCACCTCATCGGTGTTCTCAAGGATGGCCAGTACATCACCACGGTTTTCCGGGATGAGGGTTTTCAGATACAGTTGTTTCTCAATATCTTTGCGCAGCTCATCCGCCCGGCGTTCATGTTTGCTGACCGCCTGAAGACGCTGGGTGAACTGTGATTGTTCCTCCTTGAGGTAGTCTTCGAGCGCCCTTTCAAATAAAATACCCCCTTCACTCACGAGATCGAGAAATTCATCAATCTCCGATTTGAGCATCTCCGATAGTTTCAGGATATGAGCCATGGTTATACGCCTCCTTGCAAAGCTCGCCTGCACGATAACGTAGCGCTGCGGCTGAGTGTGTCGAGCTTGAGCTCGATCATACTGGAAATAAACATGGAGAGACAATGTTCCCGGTACCATGGGTACACAAAAAAGGCGGCGCGCTGTGTATAATTGGGTGGGTGCGCGCCGCCTTGGGAGGGGATGGCGAGGCAGAGGAGACTCGAACTCCCAACCTTCGGATCGACAGTCCGATGCTCTAACCAAATTGAGCTACTGCCCCACCGA
>JBKHGK010000209.1:0-4013 GCA_046539705.1 Candidatus Brocadiia bacterium
CGCCCCGCGGTTCGCACCGCGGGGCGCTTTTCTTTGACCTCAAATGACCTCCCGAATCAGTGCCAGGAATCCTCCACATCAAGTGCTTCGTCCTCCTCCACACCCGGCTCATAATCCGATGTTTCAATCCGCTCCTGAAGCAGTTCATAGTAGCGGTCTTCATCGAGCGGAAGCTCAACCCAGTCGTCAATCCAGGTTGACATAAGCATCGCATTCGATATTTCGAGGCCTTTTATACCCTCACGACCATCCGCAACCATCTGGTCGGGGTCATCCTGAAGGATCGCGTTGACCCATCTCTGAGTCACCTCCGCATGACCACCGCCGCCCCCACCGGCGGGTATGTCGCACCGCCAGTTTTCCGGGCTCCCAAATCCGCCCGTATATTCACGGTTGAACTCTCGTTCGGGCGTCCGGTTGCGGTAAAAGGTCAAATTCCCGCCCTCCATCACCAGACGTCCATTATCACCGGCGATCTCAAACATATTTGTCCCCGGCGCCTCCCCCGTTGAGGTGACAAACATACCCGTGGAACCGTCCTCATACTCCACGTAAGCCGTAACATCATCCTCAACCTCGATGTCATGATAACGTCCGAAGTTACAGAAGGCCCGGACCCTGGTTGGAACGCCGCAGAACCACTGCCAGAGATCAAGGTTATGCGGACACTGGTTCAGCAGCACTCCGCCGCCTTCGCCGGCCCACGTCGCACGCCAACCGCCGGAATTATAGTAACTCTGAGACCGATACCAGCTCGTGATAATCCAGGCATTCCGTTTCAACTCTCCCAGCTCACCGGACTCGATAAGGTCCTTGAGCTTTTGGTGAGTTGCACTCGTGCGCTGCTGGAACATAACGGCGAACATATTGCCCGATTTATCGGCAGCTTCGTTGAGTTCGCGCGCCTGTTTGGTATACACACCCACCGGTTTCTCCGAAAGCACATGCAGGTCATGTTCGAAGGCCTTAATGCCGATCGGAGGATGGTCGTAGTGTGGAGTGGCAATCATGACCGCATCCACACAATCAGCCGCCAGCATCTCATCGGCGCTGTCAAAAGTCATCACCTCCCCATCGGTCATATCGTCAATCCGTTTCAGGGCCGAGGGTTTGATATCGGCCACCGCCGTCAGCTCGGCGCCATTCACCTGACCGTTATACAGATATCCGGCATGGTTGCTCCCCATACCGCCAACGCCGACTATTCCAATCCTCACAGAATCCATCGTTGCTTCCTCCATATTTCTTACAGTTGAAATTACACATTGTGCAACAGCCCGAACATCATAACGCCTGGCTTCCCCAGCTGTAAATCACACGATCCCACCTGAACCTGCAGTGGCTCAAGTCCCAAACTATCTTCCTCATTACCCGCCTTCACCCCCGCCGTCGATAATGCTTAATACCCATTCCAGAACTGTTCACCATAATCGGTCTCCATCTCGTCCCACCCGTCACGATAGCGCTTCATCAGATCCCGAAGCTCCGAGAGCTTATCCGCGTAATCATCATTCTCGGCCAGGTTGTTCATCTCCCAGGGATCATTCTCAAGATCAAACAGTTGCGTCATTGTATGACGCCCGTCGACCACGTATTCAATCAGCTTGAACCGATCATCCTTCACCGCCCTGTGGATACCGGTGTAGGCCAGGTAAAGAGAGTCGCGATGGGAGTGGGACGGATCGTCGAGCACAGGCCGCAGGCTCTTCCCATCAACGGTTTCGGGAACATCAATCCCCACAAGGTCGCACAGAGTTGGGAAGATATCGAAGTGATACGCATAGGCGTCGGACTGCTGTCCCGCCGGCACGCCGGGCCCGGCCATCACGAGTGGCACGCGCACACTATGCTCATAGCAGTTCTGCTTGCCGAAAAGGCCGTGCTGGCCCACCGCCAGGCCGTTGTCTCCGGCCAGCACAATTATCGTATCCTCCGCCAACCCCTCTTCCTCAAGCGTGTCAAGAACGCGCCCTATCTGGGCATCCAGATGCGAAATCATCGCGTAGTATTCCGCTATGTGGCGGCGCGTCTCCTCAGGCGTACGGGGAAAACCGGCCAGCATCTCATCCCGAATGTGAAGCTCCCCGTTATCAAACGGATGCCCGCCGGCAAAATTGGGCGGCAGTTCTATATCCTCAGGGTCATACATCCGACGGTATTTCTCCGGCATTGTGCGGGGATCGTGCGGGGCGAGGAACGAGGCGTAGGCGAAAAACGGATTATCACCCTGGCGGTCATCCAGAAAGTTGATCACAGCATCAGCAATGCTTTCGCTCGAATGCTTGCCCGCGTTGATATGGTCGGCGCCACGCCAGTTCAGCTCGTTTCCGCTGTGGGGGTCGGGACACACCGGAAGCTGCGAATCATACTGTCCCGACGGATCGTAGTGATAGGCGGGCACGTTCCAGTGGTCGCTCATGCCACCAAAGAAAATCTCGTCACCGTCGGAAAACGTCCGGTTGAAGCAGCCCCGCCCATTGTGCCACTTGCCCGTGCCAAAACTATCATACCCGGCCTCCTGGAATGCCTGGCCCATAGTAACGTGAGACTCCGGTATGGTCTGCCCGGCACCCTCAATGTGGAAAAGAGACCGTCCGGTCAACATCATCGCACGGCTGGGCATACATACTGCACCGCTGGTCCCCCCGGGTATATGAGCCCGGGTGAAAGAAGTGCCCCTCTGCACCAGGGAGTCCATGTTTGGAGTATGTATGGCGTTGCAACCAAGAGCATGTATCGTATCGAAGCGTTGATCATCAGTGAAGAGAACCAGAACATTGGGCGCGGACATTACGCTGATCTCCTTTTCAGAGTACAATCAGGGCACGCTGTTGGACCGAATGCACGGGAAATTATAGGCTACGCCGAGGTTTGTCAAGAAACCGAACGATATCCCCGGGGAGACGATACCATGTCAGAAGAGAGTTTGAGCAACAGAGAACGTATATTCGCCACCATCAGAGGCGACGAGGTGGACAGATATCCTGTCTGGCTCAAGATGACAAACCCCACCTGGCAGCGGGGCCAGGAGGAGCCGTATCGAAGTATGGACGCCGAGACCCTGCTGCGGAAGACCGGATGTGACCTGCTGCTCGGCAACGAATGCCGGGTCCAGAACTGTAACCCCAACATAGAAACCCACACCGAACGGGACGACAATATCAGCCGGGAGGTCATGCAGACGCCGGACGGGAAACTTATACGCGAACGGACATTTGACCCCGACACCGAAAGCTGGCATCCCACCCGTTTCCCCGTGAACAATGTGCAGGAGCTGGCTGCCTCGCGCTGGCTCTATCGGGACACGAGCTACGAGGTCGATAGCGGCGATGCCGAACAGCACCTGCGTCGCCAGGCCGAACTTCAGGAAAAAGATGCCGTCACGATGTGCGGCGTGGGCCCCGGCCCCCTCATGAACATGGTTGAACACCAGAGCGGACCGGTCACCAGCATCTACCTGATGGAGGACGCCCCCGAGCTGTTTGGCGAGGTGCTTGAGCTCATGCACCAGGACAGGCTGCGCTACCTGCGCACGGTTCTGCCGGAGCTGGAAGTGGACACGTTCTGGCTGACTGAGAACACCTCCACCACACTCATAAGCCCCGAGATGTTTGAGAATTACTGTATGCCACACCTGAGGGACTATGGAAACATCATCCTTGAACACAATATCACTCCAGTCCATCACATGTGCGGCACACTGAATGCCCTGCTGGAAAAGGTGGACAAACTGCCGGCACTCGTGAACGAAGCATTCACCACGCCGCCGGTCGGAGACTGTACGCTGGCGGAAGGTCGGCAACGCATGCCATCAAAGGCACTGTTCGGGGGCACAAACGCCACTCTTCTGACACAACCGCTGGATAGTATTATTGACGAAGTATCCAGAGACCTGCAGAATTGCCCGGACAGGCGCAAGATATTTTTGACCTCCGCCGGAGTTCTGCCCGCCCCGATCTCCTTCGATAAAGCCCGCCAAATCGTAGCAGCGTTCAAAGATCTGCCCACCTAAC
>JBKHGK010000210.1:0-4000 GCA_046539705.1 Candidatus Brocadiia bacterium
TCTTTTCCTGCTTGAACTCTGTGCCTTTCCACGGCACACTGAAATATGCGGGTTAGAGAAGGGGGCCCTCAACTTGCACTTCTTCCGTTACTGTTGTACTCTTTCTGCATGTTATTTGAGGCCTTGGAGTTCCCATCCCGAAGAGTCTCATTTTTGATTCTTACCCCATTTGCGAGGTTTTGACGTGGGATTCAACACGGTTGTTTGTATAAAGCAGGTGCCTGATACGGAAAATCTTACCGGAGAGGCCATGAAGGAGGACGGAACCGTCAACCGTTCCGCCCTTCCGGCCATCACGAATCCGGAGGATTTGAATGCGCTGGAGATGGCTCTGGATGTCAAAAACCGCTATGGCGGGACGACCACGGCCATCACAATGGGGCCGGCCTCCGCGGCGGGGGCGTTGCGTGATGCGCTTTACCGGGGGGCGGACCGGGCCATTCTGCTGACCGATCGCAAGTTTGCCGCCTCCGATACTCTGGCCACCAGTTACGCGCTGAGCTGTGCGATCTCAGCTCTGCCTGATCCGTCGCTGGTGTTCTGCGGCCGGCAGGCCATCGATGGTGACACGGCCCAGATAGGCCCCCAGCTGGCGGAAAAACTGGATCTGCCGCAGTTCACCTATGCCGAACAGATCAGGGAGTTATCGGAGGAGAGCATCACGGTGGAGCGAAATCTGGGAACGGGTCATGAGATACTGGAAGGTCCCGTGCCCGCGCTTCTGACCGTCACTGAAACGGCCAATCTCCCCCGCCCGGCCTCCGCGAAGCGCCTGCTGAAATATCGGCATGCCCGCACCGCCACCGAGCTGGAACGGGAGGAGGGCCCCAGTCCGGAATCCCTTGCCGAGAAGGGGTTGCTGATCGAGGAGTGGAACGCCTCGGACATCGGGTGCGATCCCGATAAATGCGGCGGCAGCGGTTCACCGACGAAAGTGAAGAAAATCGAAAGCGTACAGCTGGTCTCCGAAGAACACGAGCAGATCGAACCGAGCCCCGAAGGGATGAACGGGCTGGTACAGGACCTTATCGAAGAACATATCATCGAATAGACATCAGAATTTACCTCAGAGCAGGAGCCGCTTCACGGCGGATATTACCGGATGAGTGAAGAACAGAAAATCTGGGTTTTTACGGAAGTTGATGACGACGAAGTCGCCGAGGTCAGCCTCGAACTTATCTCGAAAGCCACCGAGCTGGCCGGAGAGTTCGACAGCGCACGGGTGGGAGCCCTCCTGCCCGGAAGTGAGGTTGAACAGCTGGCCGATACGCTCTTTCATTACGGCTGTGACGACGTCTATCTGGCGGAACATGAGGAGCTTGCCGATTACCGCACGCTCCCCTACACCGAGGTTGTCAGCCAGCTGATCCGTCAGGAGCAGCCGGAGATCGTCCTGTTCGGGGCCACCACCACCGGCCGTGACCTCGCTCCGCGGGTGGCCTCCAACCTCCAGGTGGGCCTGACCGCCGACTGCACGGACCTGCAGATCGGCCCCTACAAGGATGCCGTCAGCAAAGAGATCCATCACAAAATCCTGTATCAGATACGTCCTGCCTTCGGCGGCAACATCATCGCCACCATCGTGAGCCCCTCCACCCGCCCGCAGATGGCCACCGTGCGGCGAGGGGTGATGCACAAAAATGAGCCCGATCCTGACCGGCAGGGGCGGATCCGCCGGTTGAGCCCCGAGATAGAGGAGGACGCGCTGGCGGTCTCCCTGGTGGAAAAAGTCACCGCCGAACAGACCGTCGATCTTGCAGGGGCCAACATCATAGTGGCCGGTGGAGCCGGCGTCGGAAGCGCCGAGAACTTTCAGCTGTTGCGCAAACTCGCCGAGGTGCTGGGGGCGGAGATAGGGGCTTCCCGCGCTGCCGTCGATGCCGGTTTTATTGATAAAGAACATCAGGTGGGGCAGACCGGAACGACGGTGCGCCCGAAACTCTACATTGCCTGCGGAATCAGCGGAGCCGTGCAGCACCGGGTGGGCATGCAGGATTCGGGGAAAATCGTCGCCGTTAACACCGACCCGGAGGCCCCGATATTTGACATCGCTCACTACGGCATCGTGGCCGATCTGAACGAGGTCCTGCCAAGGCTGATCGAAGCGTATAAAGAGAACACAAAATAGACAACCGGAGATCTGCGCCGTGCCAAACTTTTTCACCGACAACGAAGATATCGTCGAATATTTCGATAACATGGATATCCGGCAGCTCGTCGAGCTGCAGGAACGCGGGTACACCGACGCGGAGTTCTATGATTATGCGCCGGAGGACTACGAGGATGCCATGGAGGGGTACCGAAGGATCCTTGATCTGGTCGGGGAGATCTCCGGCGAGTTCGTGGCTCCACGGGCCGAGGACGTTGACGAGGAAGAGGCCCAGCTGATTGACGGAGAGGTGCATTACGCCACCGGCACACGGGAAGCCCTCGACCAGCTGGCGGAGGCCGACCTGATGGGCTTCACCCTGCCCCGTAAATACGGGGGGCTGAACCTGCCCGTCCTGCTCTATACCATGGCCATCGAGATGGTCAGCCGGGCCGACGCCAGCCTGATGAATATATTCGGGCTGCAGGATATCGCCGAAACCATCCATTCGTTCGCCGACGAGGATCTGAAAGACCATTATCTGCCCAAATTCGCCGAGGGAGAGGTCACCGGCGCCATGGTCCTGACCGAACCGGATGCCGGCAGCGACCTGGGCAATGTGCAGCTGCGGGCGACCTGCGATGAGGAAAATGACCAGTGGTATCTGGATGGAGTAAAACGCTTTATCACCAATGGTTGCGCCGAGGTACTGCTGGTGCTGGCACGGAGTGAAGAGGGCAGCACGGGAGCAAGAGGCCTGTCACTGTTCCTCTGCGAGGGCGATGATACCGTGACGGTCCGCCGGCTCGAGGAGAAACTCGGGATTCATGGATCCCCCACCTGTGAACTCCAGTTCAACCAGACCCCGGCGCGGCTCATCGGGCGCCGACGGAGGGGACTCAGCACCTATGTGATGTCGCTTATGAACGGGGCAAGACTCGGCATTGCGGCCCAGGGGATCGGGATTGCGGAGGCCGCGCTGCGGGAGGCCCTGGAATATGCGGAATCCCGCGAACAGTTCGGCAAACCCATCCGCCAGTTCCCGGCCGTACGGAAAATGCTGGGCGATATGCACATGAAGGTGGAAACCAGCCGCCTGCTGGCCTACGAAACCTCCTGGATCGTGGATATGCTCAACAACATCGAGGAAATGAAAGAATCCGGCGAGCTGGAGGAAATGCCCGGCGGAGAAGAGCTGCTCGACCGGCGCCGATATTACAAGAAACTCGCCACCGCACTCACCCCACTGGTGAAATACTACGCCACCGAAACCTGCAACGAGGTCTGTTACGACGCCATGCAGGTCCTGGCCGGGAGCGGATATATGCAGGATTACGAAGTGGAGCGGCTCTACCGGGATGCCCGTATCACCACAATCTATGAGGGCACGACCCAGATTCAGTTCAACGCCGCTATCGGCTACATCACCCGGGGATTCTTCAATCAGAGATTCGACGAGCTTCATGAGGAACATTCCGATGCTCCTCCCCGGATGCTCCACGCACTCTCGGAAGCCCGCGAGAAACTGGAAGACACCCTGGAATATGTGGACCAGCAGGATGACGCTTTCCGTGATCTGAACGCGGGGCGGCTCTGCGAGTGCGTCGTGCATATTTATAACGGCTATCTGCTGCTGGAACCGGCAATGCGGTCGGAGCATAAAATGACGCTGGCCCAGAACTTCTTCTCCGAACATCTTCCCCGGGTGCATTTCCGCTGCAACCAGATCCGACAGGGCGACCGCACATACGTGGACGACATGCCGCAACTGCTGGGGTACGAATGAGCGCCTGGGCCGGAGTTGACGTCCAGCATATTCTCCAGGAGGATACCCCGCAGGGCATCATTCCCACCTGCGCGAACCCGTATATTTCACGAGTCGTCAGTGCGCCAGATATGAGAACAGTCAAA
>JBKHGK010000211.1:0-3999 GCA_046539705.1 Candidatus Brocadiia bacterium
GTGATCGGTGATCGGTTACCAGCAACCAGCAACGAGAAACCATCAATCCACGGATTTATGCTCGGGCAACGGCATGAACGGCGACGTCTACAAGCGACAGGGCAGCCAGCGACAGCGTTTGTGATCCCATGCGCGAGGAAGTTTATGGCACTACCTCAGACGCGGATTGTCCGCCTCACCCTTTCACGACCGCAAGGGGTTTCATCCGGGCAACTTTTTGGGCCAGCCCCGCATCGTGAACCACCGACACCACCGAGTTGATATCCTTGTAGGCGTGGGGCATTTCCTCCGCGTAGGTGTCTTTGCCCCTGGCCCTCACCACCACCCCGCGTCTGTTCATTTCTTGATCAAGATTCATCCCTCGGGATTTATCTTTGGCTCCCCTCCGGCTCATCGTGCGCCCTGCTCCGTGACACGTGCTGCCCCAGGTTTCCCTCATGCAGCGCTCGGTGCCGGCCAGCAGATAGGATGCGGTGCCCATATCACCGGGTATGAGAACGGGCTGACCGACGTTCCTGTATGGGGGCGGCACTTCTTCGTGACCAGGGGGAAACGCCCGCGTCGCCCCCTTGCGATGCACACAGAGCCGGCGGGTCTGTCCATCCACATCATGCTGTTCGAATTTTGCGATGTTGTGGCATACGTCGTAGACCATACGGATGCCGAGGGCCTCCCGGCCCGCACCGAACATCTTCTCCAGGACCTCTATCATCTGCCACATTACTATCTGCCGGTTGCACCAGGCATAGTTGGCCGCCGCCGCCATTGCGCCGAAATAACGCCGCCCCTCAGGAGACTCCAGCGGGGCGCAGCAGAGCTGCCTGTCGGGTACGTCAATACCATATTTGTTCAGTGCCGAGTCCATCACATCCAGATAATCGTCACATATCTGATGGCCGAATCCACGCGATCCGCAGTGCACCTGGAAGGCCACATCACCCTCCTGGACTCCAAACACCCGGGCGGCGCCTTCATCATAGACTTCATCAACGATATCAACTTCGATAAAGTGGTTACCGCTGCCCAGAGTTCCCAGCTGCGGACGGCCCCGCCTGATGGCCTTTTTGCTGACATGCTCCGGCAGAGCTCCCTCCATGGCGCCGCCGGCCTCCGTGCGCTCAAGGTCGGCCTCCGAGCCCATACCGTTCTTTACGGCCCATCCGGCCCCCTCCTTCATAACCTTTTTGAGTTCTTTCGCCGAAACCCTCCGAATCGCCCCCGAGGAGCCCACACCGCAGGGGATCTGACTGTAAAGAAGATCCGCCAGCCGGTCTATTCTGCCCTTCACCTCCTCAGCCCCCAGATCCGACCGGATCAGGCGTACGCCACAGTTGATGTCATACCCTATCCCCCCGGGGCTGATCACGCCGCCATTCTCGGGGTCAAACGCCGCCACTCCACCGATGGGAAAGCCATATCCCCAGTGGGCATCGGGCATGGTATACGAGGCGCGGACGATGCCCGGCATATGTGCGACGTTAATCGACTGGTCCAGGGCGTTATCCGACCGTATGGCTCGCAACAGTTTCTCATCCGCGTATACCCTGACCGGAACGGTCATCTTCTTGAACGCAGGGATCTCCCAGCAGTAATCACCAATCTGCCGCATGTCAATCTCATATCGGGACATATACTCAGTTTCCTCTCTTTATTCGCTGTAACATCGTTTTCAGACGTCAATCACCACGGTTACTTCATAACCGCCATCCTCTCTGGCTATATCCACCTCATGCCGGGTCACGGCCTTGGGCTGGTTCCGAATCTCGTGTCGGCTCGGATCAATACGCTCACCCCTCAACCGCCCCCGGACATGGCCCTCCTCCAGACGGATGTGTTCAACGTGAGATGGGGCAAACTCCTCAGCGTCAAACAGAAAGAGTATTTCCTGCAGCCAGTGTATCAACAGCAGTTCCCGGTCAGTCCCCTCCGCTTCCAGATCCACCGCATCAACCCCCTGTACGCTCTCAGGATCCACAAGCACCTCAATAAGGGCATCCGCCGCGTTGTCAAAAAGGTCCTGCAGCGTGTCCCCACGAATACGCAGCCGCACATCCGCTGGGTGGTCAAGCTCTTCCCATTGTGGTAACTGGTTCATACGCGTATCAGATCAGAGGGCAAAACGAACACTTTCCCGCCAAACCTCCCGCTGACCCCTCATTCCCCATCGTCATCCGCCGGATGGCCTCTCGACTAAACGATCGGTAATAGGTCTCGTCCCGATGCAAACGAATCCACGAAGCCAGGGATCCTGGCGGGTACGCATGGCAGACATCCTTGCCTGTTCCTATAGATGGCGCACTGACGACTCGTGAAATATACGGGCTTTACATACACACCGCAGCTGTCTTCAGACCGGAAGGCACTTATTTCTGACCACTGAGCTATTTATTGTCCCACATGAAGATTTCCCGGTGCAAGGTAAAGTGCCGGGGAAAAGAAGCGGTGCGGTACTCCGAAGGGGTGACTCACACCGAGGTCCCAGCCGGAGGCGCCTCGGGGGTGAAGATGGGCACCACAAAGAAAATGCGTCCTACCGGGGCGCTATACCCGGTGATCAATAACCGGTAATCGGTGATCAGTGGAAAAACGGCTGGAAGCAATTTTTGACGATCACTGTTTCCACTAGTGGTCCGTTCCATTTGATTTTGTGGGTTCAGAGCAATTCTGCCGAGGTCAGTTCAAGGCGCGGCGCCAAAGGTGACCCAGGCGGGTCCCTGCGAAGCCGCAACGCAGAAATGGCCCGGCAGAATTGCTCCCAACGGGCCGGTCGGCGGCGGCCCATCTGCGGCGTTGCAGTTCGGCGTGGACCCTTTTGGGTCGAACTTCTCACTGCGCCTTGCATCTGAACCACCGACGACCGGCTGAACCCGCAAAATCAAATGGAACGGACCACTAGCCCGTAGCATCGTTCAAAGAATCGTATTATCTTTGCCATGGTAACCCGGATAATCCTCGCTGAGCGGATGCAGGAACGCTGTATCCTCCTCAAAGTCGGCAAATCTCGGGGCATTCAGAAATTGCTCATCGCCAGATCGTCATTGAACCAACCCCCCCGACCAACACTTGTCCCTGCCCTTTTCACCCCAGAAGACATGATAGTTGCTCGGTGGCAGGGGGACCGATTCCCCGGGTAAAAGTCTTATCCGCCCTGCTGCAGGGTTGTTTTGCTGGATCCCGTCCCGACTGAATGTTGCGCGGTGGTGCATGACCGTTTCTGACCACCAGGCGGTGGCCACTATCGGGATCTACCACGTGTTTGTGATTTTCCACATACGCGCTGACCTCCGCTTCCACCGCGGCCTGAAGCATTTGCCTGGCTCCTTCTCGCAAAATGTTATCGAGTTCGCTACGTGAGTCTTTTTCGATTCGCTTTTCCAGATCTACAACGTTATCCTCTTGCATGAGCGTATCCTTTCTGTGCCCTCGCCTGAGGGCAAACTGGGAAAAAGTGAAATACTTCTCCAGAGGATACGCTCTTTCTTTCTCATCCACAACATTTGACAATACCTCCAAAAAAACGAAAGGAAAACCAAATGAACATGGAGCAACTTGTGGTATTCCTCCTGATTGGAGGCGTCGCCGGATGGCTCGCTGGCCTGCTTATGAAAGGTGTCGGTTTCGGCATTGTTGGGAACATCGTTGTTGGTGTCATCGGAGCGGCCTTGGGCGGCTGGTTATTCGATGTTCTGGGTATTTCAGTTGGCGGGAAATGGGTAGGTCCACTCGTGACGGCAACAGCGGGTGCGGTCGTACTGCTTTTCGCCATAGGTCTCATTCGGAAGAAATAGGAAGCACCCAACCACCGGCTCGTGCTTACGCGCCACTGTTATGCTCCAGCCGGAATTGGACACTTGTAACAGCCGTCATAGGTGCCGTTGACCGGCCGGGGCGCGGTAAGATGCTGAAATCTATATTTATGGTTCAGTCTTATCGTTCAGTTCCTCTACCTTCTTCTTTCCCTCCAAAGCCTTTCTTCTGAAGTAAAGAACCAGCCAGTTA
>JBKHGK010000212.1:0-3983 GCA_046539705.1 Candidatus Brocadiia bacterium
CCCCTGAAGGGGTCCACTACAAACCTGAGAAGAACACCTGTTCGCGGCCAGCATCCAGCAGGTGTCGCCGTACGGCGAAGAATCAGCTGAACAACGTGGTTCACTGAATATTTGCGCGACGTTTGACAGGGGAAGCCGGGCGGAAGTAAACTGTTTGACACAAAATAGAGACAGGATTGAACTTGGCGAGGATGTCCAGTGGCGGTCGAAGACCTTTACAACAAGGCGTGTGAAGCGGCCAATAAGGGAAACTACGGCTATGCTATAGAGCTTTACCGCGAAGTGCTGCGAATCGAATCGGACTATGAGAATGCACGCGAGCTGTTACGCGGGACCGAGCAGCGGCGTTATGAGGAGAATAAAGGCGTTCTGTACCTGGCTCTGTGTTACATCAAAGGGGTCTGGCCGTTGCTGAAGATGGCCATACATTTCAACAAACCCCGGGAAAGGCTCGAGGACTGTGAGGATCTTCTTGAACTTTTACCTCGCAATACATGGGTTCTTACCCGAGCCGGAAAGGCGGCCGAGCGCGCGGGCCTCAGAGAAGCGGGCAAATCCATTTTCCGGTCCATCCTCAAACAGGATCCCGAGAATGAGGTGGCCCTGCAGTCGCTCGGCGATGCCCTGCAGGCCGAGGGAAAAACGGCGGAAGGCTTAAAATATCTCAGACGTCTGGCTGACCTTCAGCCGGAGAACGGCCAGTTGCAGGGACGGGTGAAAAATCTCGTGGCCGAAGCGCATATGCAGGAGACAAAGATGGAGGATGCATCGAGCTTCCGAGATATGATCAAGGACGAGGATTTTGCCAGAGAGGCCGAGAACAAGCTGGATACGGCCGAGGAACGCAGGACAAAAGAACTCAATAATCTTGAGTCGGAGTTGGAGCGGGATCCGGACAACACCAATAAAATATCGCGGCTGGCCGATCTGTACAGGGATGATGGGCGGATGAAAGATGCCCTGAACCTGCTGGAGAAGGCTTCGGAGCGGCAGCCGGAGAACTATCAGATCCGCGAAAAGCTGGGTGATGTGCGGATTGAGATATGCGACAGAGCGCTGAAAAAAGTTGCATCGCGTCTTCAGGATAATCCGGATGACAAGACGTTGCGGAAGCGACGAGATGCGTTGAACGAGAAACGGAAAAAAATTGCGGTCAAAGAATACGAATGGCGTGTGCAACAGCATCCCACCGACAACGCACTGCGGTTCCAGCTGGGACGGGCGTATTACGATGTGGGCAAGGTGAATAAGGCGATTGGAGCGTTCCAGAAGGCCGCCCGTGAAACGCATCTGGTCGTGGAGGCTGCGGAGATGCTCGGCCGATGTTTTATGGCCAAAGAACAGTACGATCTGGCGGAGGAACAGTTCAACCGCGCCATCGAGCGTTACGGGCGTTCGGACGACAGAGGCATGGAGCTGCACTACCAGCTGGCCCGATCCCTGGAGAAAAGGGGCGATGAGAGCAGGGCCCTGGAGATTTACAAAAAGATTTACAGCAACGACATTGATTTCCGTGATGTTGCGGATAAAGTGGACGAATTGAGTTGACGACAAACACGTATAATACTAACTGCCGGAGGAATGACTGAGATGCCGCAAAGACCATCTGCAAAGAAGTCACTGAAACAGAACGAAGAACGTCGGAAACGTAACAAGTCCGTGAAAAGCCGACTGAACACCGAAACGCGAAAATTTGAGCGGGCCGTGGAACGCGGGGATGTGGAGGAGGCGAGTGAGCAGCTGGATCTGGTCACCAGGCTTCTCCACAGGGCCGCCGGGAAGGGGATTATGCATAAGAATACCGCGGCCAGGCGGCAGAGCCGTTTGCAGAGAATGCTGAACGAGATATCGGAGGATGAACAGTAGGGGCGCGGATCGCCTCACAGCCGGTACTCTGTCAGCCGTTCATCCTCTGCGGGGGGGATATTGATGGCCCCATTACGGGCACGGCAGACGTCCACGAGTACGCTCTTTTGTTCCCTTCCCTGGCCGTACCTGGCTGTAATTGCTGCCGCCAGTCTCAGCAGAGAGTCATCAAACGACCCTCTTCCCAGAGCGGTGGGCCCCGGGAATTGGCGCGCGACCAGAAGGTAATCACAATCGCGCACCTCCGACTCGATCAGGAGGTTTTCCTCGTGTGAACGGCCGACGACCAGCCGTGCGTTGTCGCTCAGGCGGAAGTGGCGGCCCGTGCCGAGCAGCCGCACGTTGTCGAGGTTCAGCTCGTGGTGCCTGCGCAGATCGCGGACACGCCGGGCGTAGTGGGGGTCGGTTAATCTGCATCCGCCCGCCGGAGAGGGGTAGTCGGTGATTCCGAGTTTCTCCGCAAGTTCCATCTGAGGCGTCCGATTCCGACCGGAGAAATCTCTGAGCAGGTCTCGATCCACCCACCCTCTGTTCTCGGCAATGGTGGGTTCAAGCGAGTGGGCGGAGAGGGGGCGCAGCAGAAGCCCCTCCACTCCGGCTTCTTTCTCAATCACGTTCATGGCGCCGCGGCGCTGGGACATCGGGCGCTGTCCGACGACCTCTCCGCTGACGATAAAACGTGCATTGTTTTCTTCCATCATCCTTTTGGCCCGGCGGAGCTGCAGGATCCGGCAGTCAATACATGGGTTCATGCCGCTGCCATGCCCGTGCGGCGGATCGTTCACCAGCCGGGTCAGATCCTCGGTGATGTCCTGGATCGTCAGCGGGATGCCGAGTTGTTTTGCTGCCGCGCGGGCCTCAGCGGTTTCCCCCTGATCGTCGTGCGAGCACGAGAACAGGGAGGTGAAGTGGACCCCCAGAAGATTTATGCCCTGCTGGAGCACGAGTTTTGCGGCCAGCCGGCTGTCAAGCCCTCCGGATATGAGTGCGATGGCTTTCATTGGGTATCTTTCCGATCATCGTTGCGGGAGTTGCTCTCGTGGCGGCGGATAAAGCCACCTCCCAGAACCCTTTCACCGTCGTAAAACACCGCGGCCTGGCCGGGAGTTGGCGCCATTTGTGGTTCATCAAACTGGATCTTCACCGTGCGGTCGCCGGCCGGGAGAATGGTTGCCGGGGCTCCCGGATGCATGAAGCGTATCTTGACCGTGGCCCGCCGCTCACCGGTCGGAGGGGGGACGGATATCCAGTTCAGTTCGCCGACCCTACATGTTCGGTGGAAGATGTGTTGTTTTTCCCCCACGACCACGACGTTGTCCTCGGGTCTGAGTTCCACCACGTAGAGGGGGGCATCCCAGGCTATTCCCAGCCCCCGGCGCTGTCCGATTGTGTAGGCGGCGACTCCCTGGTGTTGACCAATCCGTTCGCCGGAGACGTGCAGCACGGGGCCCGTGCGGAAAAGTTCAGGAGCCTGTTCTCGGAGCACGTCCCGATAATCTCCCGACGGCAGAAAACACAGGTCCGTGCTGCCGGGAGTATCGTGCACGGGCAGGTCGAGTGTTCTGGCCTTCTCCCGCACCTCTTTTTTGGTGAGCGCGCCGAGCGGAAACCGGGCCATGGCGAGCTGATCCTGCCGGAGTGAGAACAGGAAATAGGACTGATCGTCCTCCGATGTTCCCCTGAGCAATTCCCAGCGATCGCTCGTATCGTCGAAGCGTTTTCTCACGTAATGGCCGGTTGCTATGTGATCAGCTTCCAGAGCGGTGGCAGTGCGGCGCAGCATGCCGAATTTTAGCCACTGATTGCACCGAACACATGGGTTGGGAGTGCGTCCATGCCGATATTCCTCCCGAAAATTTTTCAGAACGCTTTCTTCGAACTTTTTCCTGTAGCTGAGTGAATAAAACGGGATGCCGAGTTCCCGGGCGACCCGCCTGGCGTCGCGGACCCCCTTCTCGCCGCAGCACCGTCGTTCTCCGCCGGGCTCATCCCCGTAGGAGGGCATTCGCATGTGCACGCCAATAACCTCATAGCCCGCCTCCAGGAGGAGCGCTCCGGCGGTTGATGAATCGACCCCGCCGGACATGGCCAGCAGTATTCGTCTGGAGGAATTAGCC
>JBKHGK010000213.1:0-3921 GCA_046539705.1 Candidatus Brocadiia bacterium
GAGAATGTGGTTCTGCGGACGGAGGGGGATAAGCCGGAATTCGATTTTGAACCGCTTCCGCACTGGGAGCTCGGGGAGAAGCTGGGAATAATGGATTTCGAGCGTGGCGTGAAGATGAGCGGTTCGCGCTTCTACGTGCTGCTCCGCGCGGGCGCTCGTTTGCAGAGGGCGCTGATAGCATGGATGATTGATCTGCACACCCGCAAACATGGTTATACCGAGGCGTATCCGCCCGCGCTGGTTCAGGGGAAATGTCTGGTCGGTACGGGCAATCTGCCGAAGTTTTCGGAGAATCTGTACCGGGATGCCGAGGAGGATCTGTGGCTCATCCCCACCGCCGAAGTGCCTCTGACCAATCTGCACCGTGAGGAGATACTGGATGGGGATCAGCTGCCGCTGTATTACACCGCCTACACGCCGTGTTTCCGGCGGGAGAAGATGAAGGCCGGCAAGGATGTGCGCGGGATAAAGCGCGGGCATCAGTTCGACAAGGTGGAGTTGATGAAATACGTGCGGCCGGAGGAGTCCGATAGGGAGCTGCGGATGCTTCTGGCTGATGCTGAGGAAGTGTGCCAGGGGTTGCAAATCCCATATCGGGTGGTGGAAATGTGCACGGGTGATCTGAGTTTCGTGGCCGCGCGTAAATTCGATCTTGAGGTATGGGCCGCCGGATGTGACGAATGGCTCGAGGTGAGTTCCTGCAGCAATCTGCGTGATTTCCAGGCACGCCGAGCGGAAATACGATATCGCCCGGAACCACAGGCGTCGCCGGACTACGTCCACACGCTCAACGGGTCCGGTCTTGCCCTGCCCAGGGTGGTCATAGCCGTTCTGGAAAACTACCAGCGCTCGGACGGATCGGTCGTGATACCGCCGGTGCTGCGGGATTACATGGGGGGGGTGGAGAGGATTGAACCGTGCTGAAGACTGTTGATACGGATAAAGGTGGAGGTGTCCGGACATCGATACACGCGGCTCTGGGGGGGATGGGTGCGGCTGTATTTGTGTTTCTGGCCATTCATCGTGTTGATATCGGTGGCGGGGCCAGCTTTCAGGCGTATGGTCTGGCGCTTCTATCACTTATCACGGGTTGGGCGCTGGGAACCGGATTGCTGAACAGGTGGGTGAGCGGCCCCCTGCGCCGCCGCCTGGCGGTGGCGGCTCTGGCGATGGTGGCCGGGGTGCTGCGGTATGCTCCGCCCGCCACCCCGCGGTCCACACTGTTTCTGGCGGCCGGGGGGGGAGCATCTCTGCTGGGGATGATATGGGGGGGACGTGAGCGAGGTGGTCGGACCGGTCGGATCGGGCTGGCCGGCGGCATGGCGATTATGTTTGTGCTTCTGGCGGCCGGTATAACCGACTGGATCGGGATGGATGGGGTGCTGCTGGTGATTGGGATACCTGTGCTCGCCGCCGGGCTGTTTCTTGCTCCTGGCTCCAGTATATCCCGGAACGGGGATGGGGAGGAGGAGGCGATAGCAGAGGGCGGGTGGATGCTCAGAGTGGGACAGCTGGCACTCTCGATGGCGATCGGGGGCCTGCTGTTTGCGTTTTTGAGAATGAGGGTTGCGGGGACCGGCTGGTTCGCGTATGCCGCTGTGGACGTCGGCGTGGGGTTTGTATTCGGGCTTCTGATGCGGCACCTGGCGGCCGTGTCGGTGGAGGATGCCGCCGGGATGCTCGCCGTCAGGGGGGTTGGAGTTATCCTTATCTCGTTGCTGGCGGGCTGGTCTTTCGTTTTCTACCCTTCTGTTGTTCTGAGCGAACCAGCGGTGCAGCAGACGGGACCGGCGCTTCTAACCGCCGCGCGGTGTTTTCCGATCTGGATTTTCTCCGCGCTGCTTGCCTTTCTGCTGCCGGCGAATCACCCGGGTGGGGGAAGAGGTTCGGCGAATATTATGGCCTCGGCGGCGGGGGTGGCGGTAATTCTTGCCCTGCCCGCGAGCGGTCCCGGCTACTATGGTTATCTGCTCTGCCTTATTTTTGCCCTTGTGGCTATGATACCGGTGGCGTGGCGCGTTGTGAGCAGACGCTCAGGGTGGCGTGCCGTTCTGATTCCCGTGCTTATGATATCTCTGGGAGTTGTGGGTTTGCTGTGGGCCTGGTGGGTTCCTCAGAATGCTGATTGGCCGGGTTTGCGATACTCCTTTGCCTGGTACCAGCGCGATAACCGGGGCCGGCTCAACGCGCCCCGACCGGCTGACCTGGATAACAGGGGTCCCGATGGAGTGCGAACCACCGATATCGCGCGGTGGAATGAATCCGTGAAGATCAGTGTTGAATCGGGGGGGGAAAGCGGATATTTCACGGAGGGGGCACTTGCCGGCACCAGCCGGATAGGTTCGACCGGTCCGGTTGCGCTCATGGGAGCTGCCGTGCGAATGGCGGCCGAGCGGCCCGAACGGATTGCGTTTCTGGGGCAAAACGATGAGGTGACGGACCGGATGGCAGGTGCTCTGTATGCAGGGGCGGAAGTGCTGGAAGTGTCGCCGCATGCGCTGCGTTCCGGCCGGATACAGGAGGGATCATTCGATGGCCTGTTTGTGGGGCCGGCTGCACTTGCAGATTTCTCGGATGTCCCGAAGATTATGAATGTTGGTACCCTCCGGGCGGCGGGTCGAGCAGTGGGCGAAAAAGGAGTGGTCTGCCTCTGGATGCCGACGCGGACGGTTGATCCGGGGGAGTTCAGGTCACTTGTGGCCACCCTGAGGGCGGCGTTTGGTCAGACGTTCGCGTTTGTGTGCCGGGACGAGTTGGTGTTTCTGGCACGTCCGGCGAAGGCGTCCGAAGAGGAACGGAGGATCGAGCTGAACTATTCCGCGGCACGGGGCATGTTCAGAAAAGAGCAACAGCGGGCATTTCTCGAGGAGGCCGGTTACTGGGACCCGAGGCAGCTGGTGGGGGCATTTTTGGCGGACGATCGAGGGCTGGCGAAGGTCGCCGGAAATGCGGCCCCGATGTCGGTGTGGCGCCCCGCCCGTCCGCCCGTTCTCACACGGGACCTGGCACGGTTGTCGCGGTCTGATGTTATGGCGATGCTTGTTCCACTCAGGCTTGGAACCCGGGGTTTCCTGGCGGACCATCTTGTTTTCAGCACGGCGGTCGAGAGGAGACTGGCCCGTCGCTTTCTGCGCGATTCCTACCGGGAACACACCTTTGCCCGTATGCGCCAGATCGGTGATGTGGCGAAGGCTTCGGCCGATCCAGATGCTGCCGTTGATTCAGTGGTCGCGATTCTGCAGCAGTCGGAGGTGGGGGATTTTGCCCCTGAGGTGGAGGAAAAGGCCGTGCGGCTCGCGGTCGCTCTGTACAGGTTTGGTCTGTACGAAAGGGCATTGAACGAAATGGCCCGGCGGACAGCGGGGAGGATGACCGCGGAAATGCATTACTGGCGCGGACGGTGTCTGGAGAAACTCGAGGAAGGGACGGAAGCCATTGAGGCCTACGAAAAGTTGAGAGAGATGGGCGAGGCGGACACGGACGTGCTGATGCGCATTGCCTCTCTACACCTCCGGAATCGCCAGCTGAATCGCGGCCGCCGCCGGCTGGAGGAGGTGCTCGATCGGGATCCGGATCATGTGGGGGCTCTTGTGCGCCTCGGTTATATAAGCGGAGAACAGGGTCGATATGCGCAGGCCCTGAATTACTCCCGCCGAGCACTTGAGATAGATCCCGAAAACTCCGCTGCGCGTGAACAGGAAGCACTCTACAGGTGGATGGTCAGGTGAGTCGCGTTAGTTTCTAAACCCGTATATTTCACAAACATCAAACGTTAATTATTCTCAAAGCAACTTCAGCAAACGTGAATCGCAAAGTCACAGACAGGCAGCACGCCATCTATAAGAACAGCCTGCAGTTGCGGCCTGAGAAGACGAGCGCCCCTGTCTGTTCTTATATATGGCGCACTGACGACTCGTGAAA
>JBKHGK010000214.1:0-3904 GCA_046539705.1 Candidatus Brocadiia bacterium
GATCACCGATCACCCTTGTTTGGGGTTTAGATCTACCGCAGCAGAGCTCAGATTCTGCGGACGAATCATTGCAGTTTACCAATTAGATTCCCGGGTAATGGGGGCAGGTGGTGGAGAATCTCATCGGATCTCGGGGAGCCGGCGGGCACTCTCCGGCACCCTCAATCGTTCGTTCTGCGGTATAAGCGGATTGGTCGGTGCCTGGGCGATCAGGCTCTGGTGCCGCTGTCGCTCGGTGAACTTTTCGGCAAGCTGCTCCGGCCGCCAGTTCTCAGTGGCCCATTCATGCAACTGTGCGACCACCTCGGGCCGGGTTGCGGACAGGTCGTTGACTTCCTCGGGATCATGATCCAGATCAAACAGAAGTCCATCGTGGGCCTCATGGGCATACGTTATGTACTTCCAGTTTCGGTGCCGGATCATTCGGCCGGGCGCAAGGCGACCATCCCGGGATTCCATAAATTCGCTGAGGACGTAACGATCCCGATCCTCCTCTTTCCCTCTCAGGCATGCCGCCAGACTCCTTCCGTCCTGCGCCGGGGGAGCTGTGGCCCCCACCAGTTCGCACAGGGTGGGGCCTATGTCCATTATACTCGCGGGCGAGTCAATGTCCTGGCCGGGCTTTACCCCGCTCCCCTCGAAGATCAGAGGTATTCCGGCTGATCCTTCAAAGAAGGTCTGTTTGCCGAACACACCGTGCTCCCCACAGGTATCGCCGTGATCGGAGCTATAGATGAAGAGGCCTTCCCGCTCGTTTCTGTTCAGGTAATCCTCCCAGGCCTCTCTGACCTGGCCGATCTGTCGGTCGAGCTGGGTAATCATCCCGAAATAGGCCGCCCTTGCGGCGCGAACATCGTCGGGCGTAACGTCGACCTCCTCGCCGCTGTCACGCGGGGTGCGGATCCTCTGTTTTTTCTGTTCGGTCAGTGGATGGCGGCAATCTCCCTCGTCATACCAGCTCCCCGGCACATCGACCTGATCCATATATCGCTGATACAGCCGGGGCGGGGCGACGTAGGGAAAATGAGGGCCATAGGTTCCGACCACAAGGCACTGGGGTTTATCATGCTCTTTCTCAAGATAATCAAGCGCAGCCCGGATGACCGCCCGGTCATACTCCAGCACCGGTGAATTACCTCCACCCAGGATATCCACACAGCCTCCCATCCCCAGGGGTCCGCCGGCATACGGTCCAAGTTCCGTGGACCAGCCGTCATCTATGCCGTTTTCCATCTGTGTAACATCGCCCGTTATGCGTCGGGTGAACCCATGGCGCTGGTCCGGTCCTTTGAAGTGCATCCTGCCGCAGAGGACGGTTTCATATCCTTCGGCCCCCAGGGAATGCAGAAAGGTCGCCTGATCGCTGCGGAGGCGCCCTCCATTGGTATATATGCCGGTGTTGGCCGGCAGCTGGCCGCTCAGCATGGATGAACGAGCCGGCACGCATAGCGGACAAGACGTGTAGGCGGAGCGGAAAACCGTGCCATCCCCCGCCAGTCGATCCAGAGCTGGCGTTTCCACGGTATCATTGCCGGAAAAACCGGAATAACCGGCGTGGTGCTGGTCACTGAAAAAGAACAGTATATCCGGTTGCATGATGCCATCTTTCAGCTTTTGGCGTTCGTGCTATTGCTATGCGGATTCGTACGAACAGCCAGGAAAGGTTAGTTCGGACCGCTGCCCCGGCCGAATGTTGCTCAGCCGGTTTGCTTCGCCGCCCAGAGCGTGCCCCGAACCAGGAGTTTGCGGAACATATCGTGCTCACAGGCGGGCCCGTCATGTCCCAGGGCCAGCCAGTAGACGCGTCCTTCGCCCCAGTCTCTGGTCCATGCCACCGGCACCGTTCCATCCTTCCAGAGTGCCCGGGCCAGAATGTGATTCCGCGGATCATAATCTGTTACATACATTTCATCCTCCACGAAGAACTCTGGAGGATCATTCTCGCAGAGATCGGCGGTGATAGGATGCTCCGTGTCACAGATATTGACCTGGTATCTTCTGTACTGTGGATGGGTGACAAAATGCCCGCCAACCATGGAGCGATATTCCGGGCATTCCCGGAATGAGTCAGCCGCCGAATGGACCCCCACGTAACCATTGCCATCGGCGACCCATTCCAGGAGGCCATTTTTCTGCGCCGAAGTCAGTTCCCCCAGTGTGTAGTAAAAGGCCAGCACATCGTAGGTGGCCAGCCCGTCCTCGAAGACGGAGAGATCGTTTTCGATGTAGTCGACGTCGAAACGTCCGTCCTCTTCCAGTATAGAGCGCATAGCGGCCCCGCACGCCTCGTAATCGTGTATTTCGCCTCCGGCCAGCACAAGTGTTTTTATTTCAGACATTGATCATCTCCAGATTGATAAACGTGGTATTCAGTCGACTTTCCAGAGTTCGGCTCCGAACGCGGCCTGATCCCCAAGGGTTTCTTCGATTCGCAGCAGCTGATTATACTTGCACACTCTGTCCGAACGGCAGGCTGAACCTGTCTTAATCTGACCACATCCGGTTGCCACCGCAATATCAGCGATGGTGTTATCCTCCGTCTCGCCGGAACGATGGCTCACAACGGCGCTATAGCCGTTGTTATGCGCCAGTTCGATGGCATCGACTGCCTCTGTGAGAGTGCCGATCTGGTTGACCTTAATGAGGATGGAATTGGCGGTATCCGATTCGATACCCCGCTGGAGGCGTTTGAGGTTGGTGACAAACAGGTCGTCGCCGACGAGCTGAATCTTATCTCCCAGCTCGCGCGTCAGAGCCGCCCAACCATCCCAGTCGTCCTCCTCAAGGGCGTCTTCAATGGAACAGATCGGGAATTCTTCGCAGAGCTCGGCGTAGAACTCGACCATGCCCTCCGCGCTGACGATCTGGTCATCGCCGGTCTCGGCCGCCAGCACATACTGTCCTTCGGCCTCGATGCCGCGGCCTTTACAGTCCTGGCCATAAAACTCGCTGGCCGCCGGATCAAGGGCGAAAAACACGTCCTCGCCCGGGATGTAACCAGCCGCTTCCACGGCGTCAACCAGAAGCTGAAGAGCGTCGCGATTGCTGTCCAGATCCGGAGCGAATCCACCTTCGTCTCCTACAGCAGTGCTTTTCCCGGCGTCTTTCAGTACGTCTTTGAGTGCATGAAAAACTTCGGCGCCCATCCGGAGGCAGCCGCCGAAGGTTTCCGCTCCGAACGGCATAATCATAAACTCCTGCAGATCCACGTTGTTATCAGCATGCTCGCCTCCGTTCAGGATGTTCATCATCGGCACGGGCAGGTAATGGGCGTTCGATCCGCCAAGATATCGGAACAGCGGCAGTCCAAAAAATTCCGCCGCGGCATGAGCAGTGGCCAGCGAAACTCCGAGGATTGCATTGGCTCCGAGACGGCCCTTGTTGTCCGTGCCATCAAGCTCCTGGAGGAATTCATCCATACCTCTCTGGTCCGTCGCGTCCCTTCCGACAACGGCGGGGCGAATCACGTCATTTACGTTTTCCACGGCCTGGCGCACGCCTTTACCGCCGTAGCGGTTATCATCTCCGTCGCGCAGTTCGACCGCCTCGTGCACGCCGGTGGACGCTCCGCTCGGTACGGCGGCGCGGCCACTCTGACCGGTCCCGAGGACCACATCCACCTCAACGGTGGGATTGCCCCGACTGTCCAGAATTTCTCTACCTCTCACGTCAACTATTTCGCTCATTATTGCCTCCACTCCGAAAGGGTTGTAGTTAGATGCTCTTCAGGTAAGGAGCAAAGTGTATCACAAAGGATCGTGAAGTCAAATAAAACCCCAATTGGGCCTTCTGACGGCTCGGCCCCGCGAATGCGTGAGCCAATCGGTCTTGTTCGGATTCCAGAGGTTTCTATGTCAGCCCATGGTGGCTCCGCAGATACCGCGGAGAGTCTTCACAAACGGGG
>JBKHGK010000215.1:0-3901 GCA_046539705.1 Candidatus Brocadiia bacterium
TCCCGGACCCATTCCATAACGGCTCGGACACCCGGGATTTCGGTCCTGTAATGGCCTGCGGCAATGACACACAGGCCGAGTTCTCTGGCCGTATGGTATTCACTATGTCTCATCTCCCCCGTGAGCAGGCAGTCGTATCCCGCTCCCGCACATTTCCGAACCGCATCGGCGCCAAGGCCAGAGACTATTGCGATGTCCCGGATGCGCCGGTCCGGCTCACCGATCAGCGTGCACTGGGTGTGCAGCTCGCTGTTCAGCCGATCCCTCAGGCGTCGGGCGTTGGTCGGCTCGGGCAGGGGCCCACCGCATCCGATTCTCACTCCTTCATATTCGAAGAACGGTGATGGCGATTCGATCCCCAGTCGCCGAGCCAGGACGGCGTTGTGGCCCAGTTCCGGATGCATATCCAGAGGGAGATGCGAGGCGTACAGGCTGACGTCGTTGGCCAGCAGAGTTTTCAAACGTCTTCCCTCAACCCCTGTGAAATAGCTGATACCGCCACCCCAGCTCAGCCCGTGATGCACGAAAATGAAGGAGCTGCCCAGCTCGATTGCCTTCTCGAACAGAGCAAGACACGCATCCACCCCGAAGACGGCCCGCTCGACTTTCGGTGCCCCTTCGACCTGCAACCCGTTATTGGAGGGATCATCGGGAACTTCCTGTTGCGGGAGCAGTTCGTCCAGCTTGTGAACCAGCAGATTTCGTTCGATCATGTTGTGGCCTTTCCGCACTTCAATAACATTATCACGTTTACCCGTCAGCCCGGAGCACCGTGGGATTGTCACCCTCTTGCCCTGCTCTCCCCACATTGAGTATTGCTCCGGCGGGCGCTTTTTCCGGCCCGCTTCTGCGGGCGCTTTCCCGAATGTTTGACAGCGCAGTGTTGCGGGGTTATTGTCAGGGTTGACCCGGGACCGAAGGTGTCCCGATCAGAGCAAATTGACAACGCGTATACCTGGGAGGGCAACCATGTGGATTGAGACAATGCACGTTCACATCGACGAGCAGGGGCGAAAAAAGAAACAGGCGGTGACACTCAACATGAATAACGTGATCGGTTATATGGCCCGCGGGGATGATCGGACGCGACTTTTCTTTGAGCTGGGGCATGATCTGCAGGATCGTCGGTCGGCCCACTGGATGGATGTGCTCAACCCCAAAGAAGAGTTCGATCAACTGCTCGATGTCAAACAGCTCCGGGCTACGGATGAGGCGTAGCCATGGGGGCGAGGACGAGGCAGAACCTGACGTCACGTCAGTATGGCTCATTGTATGCTCACAGGCGCCGCACCTGTGAGCATGGCTGCTGAGTTCGCGGGCGGTGATGCTCATATCGACTCCGAGCACGCGCCAGATGCGGGGCGAAGGGGGGAGATGCCAACGAGTGGTTTATCGCCCGGAGTTATGGCAGCGGGGACATTATCCCGTTTCCTCATCGGGTTTTTCCTGCATCTTGTTCAATTTTTCCTCACCCTCCCGCTGTTTTTCCTCCACCTCCTCCATCTGCTGTTCCATTTTCTCCTGTTTTTCCTCTCCAAACCAGCCCTGCAGGGCGCCGTATACGTAAACTCCCATGGCCGCGAGGGCAAGAACTATGAGGAAGGCAATTTTTCGTATCAGGCCTGACATCACGCCACTTCCTTTCGTCGATTCTGCCGGTTGGTGTTTTCTGTAGGAATCGTACTTGGCCGCACAATCCCGGGTGCAGAAGACCCCGTTCGTATCTTTGAACGCACACTCATCACATACCGGCTTATGGCATTCGATACACCGGAAATCCGCCTTATTGTTATGGCATACAACGCACTGAGCTTCGACCATGGTTCTTTCCTGAACGGGATATCAGAGGATATACCGGGTAACGTCCCTATCCCGAACCAGATCCTCCAGCCGGTCATCGACGTACTCGGCGTCTATATCGACAGTGGTGCCGCTCATCTCCGGGGCATGGAAGCTGACCTCTTCGACCAGTTTTTCCATCACGGTTTGCAGCCGGCGAGCCCCAATACTTTCGGTATTTTCATTGACCTCCTGAGCGATTGCCGAAATGCGATCTATGGCATCCTCCCGGAAGTTCAGCTCCACGCCTTCGGTCTCCAGCAGAGCTTTATATTGTTTGGTAAGAGCGTTGCGTGGTTCAACGAGGATACGCCTGAAATCATCGCGGGTCAGCTCGTCCAGCTCCACGCGTATGGGGAACCGTCCCTGGAGTTCGGGTATCATGTCACTGGGTTTGGAGACCGTGAAGGCCCCCGCCGCGATGAACAGCACGTGGTCGGTATCGACAGTCCCGTAACGGGTTGAAACGGAGGATCCCTCCACGATGGGCAGCATATCGCGCTGCACCCCTTCCCGGCTGACCTCCGGGCCCCGGTCGCTCTCCCGCCCGGCCACTTTATCGATCTCGTCGATAAAGATGATTCCGTTTTCCTGGGCTCGTTCCACGGCGCGCCGGTGGAGGATTTCTTTATCGATCAGGCGTTCGATTTCCTGCTGGACCAGCACATCCCTTGCTTCGCTCACGGGCATTCGTCGTGTTTCCTTGCGTGAGGGCATCATCTGTTCCAGCATGCCCTCCATATCGAACCCCAGTTCCTCCTGCCCGCCCATAACGCCCTGGACGACCGTGGGTTTTTCCGTCACTTCGATCTCCACCTCGCGGTCCTCCAGCTTTCCTTCTCTGAGCATTTCCCGCAATCGTTCGCGGGCATGCTGGCGGCTCTCCCTGCGGTCGTATTCCTCAGCTCTGTCGGGCAGATCGGTTTCCGGTTCGTGCAGTCCGTCCAGCAGGCGTTGCTCGGCATTTTTTTCCGCCTGGGGGCGGACATCGTCCGCCATTTCCTTCTGGACCATATTGAGGCTATCATTCACCAGTTCCCGCACCATGCTTTCCACATCACGCCCGTAGTATCCGACCTCGGTGAATTTCGATGCCTCCACCTTCACGAACGGGGCTTTTGCAAGCCCGGCCAGGCGCCGTGCTATCTCCGTTTTCCCGACTCCGGTGGGGCCGATCATGACGATGTTTTTGGGGAGTATCTCCTGGCTCATCTCCTCGCCCGTCATGCGGCGGCGCCACCGGTTACGCATGGCTATGGACACCGCCCGTTTGGCATCGTCCTGCCCGACTATATACTGATCGAGTTCACTGACGATCCGGCGTGGGGTCAGGCTTTCCTGGGTGGGAGCGTTTCTATGCATATTTCCCTGTTGGTGTAAACACATATATTGGCAGCTATGTTAAGAGATTTTCGGACGATCTCCTCCGCGCCAAGGTCGGTATTCTCTATCAGCGCCCTGGCCGCCGCGGCAGCATAATTGCCGCCGGAACCGATCCCCAGAATCCCATCGTCCGGTTCGATAACCTCCCCGTTTCCGCTTATGAGCAGGGTGTGATCCTGATCAGCAGCGATCATAAGACTTTCCAGCGGGCGAAGCATTTTGTCCGTGCGCCATTCTTTGGCCAGTTCGTGGGCACTGCGGATGAGGTTCCCCTGATATTCCTCAAGCTGTCCGCTGAACCTCTCCAGAAGAGCAAACGCATCCCCCGCCGACCCGGCGAACCCCACCATAACCTCGTCATGATAGAGGCGTCGCAACTTGCTTGCCCGCTCCTTGACCACCGTCTCATTCATCGTCACCTGCCCATCACCTCCGACTGAGACGGTGTCGTCCCGGCGAACTGTGAGTATCGTGGTGGATCGCGTTTCGGAGCTGGTTTCGTGATTGTTCATGGTATGTGGGCCCTGGTTGGTTCTCAAACGGAGACGGAGAGATACGCGACCGACATGATATTATCGACAGACGGTCCGGTGTTTGCAAACGAACCCCCTGTTTCCGCTCCGATTTTGCCGGGGATGGCGCGGTCAACTCCCCCTGCCGCCTGATTCCACTTCCCGCA
>JBKHGK010000216.1:0-3865 GCA_046539705.1 Candidatus Brocadiia bacterium
CCATTCGCCGGCAGTTCCTGAGTTCTCTTCAGCGGCGGTCTTCGTTTATCCCCGCCCCGCTCACTCCTTCGGGGGTCAGTGTTACGCCCTGTTCCCGCAGCACATCGGCCAGCAGCCTGCTCCGCTCCCCGATCCGGTCAAATGTGTGTTCCGACGGTATGATCATTACCTGATAGTTTCCGCCCAGGTCAATCCAACCGCCGAACTCCGGCAGATCCGCTCCTTCTGGCTCGAAGGCAAGGCTGTCCAGGGAGATGCGGCTGAACTCACCCGCGTCCGCGTCCTCCCATGGATTGTCATTGGTAACCTCCACCCGGGCTTTTATGGCCTCGTAGCTGAAATTCAGGTGTTCGGCCAGCCCCGTGGCCGAGAGCAGGCCTGCCCCCTGGAGGCCGTCCTCAAGCTCGTTTATACGCTCCTTGATTGCCTCCACCCGTTGCTGCAAATCGTTTTGCTTTTCCTTCTTCTCCGAGAGATCATCTTTTTTCGGTTCAACCCGGCCGGCAATTGAATCCAGATTGTCCTCCAGCTCCTCCAGCTTCTCCTCGGCATCACCACTGAAGGCGGCCAGCGGGCGGACGGCATCGATCATATCCTGCAACTCATCACGCCGTTTCTGCAGCTTCAGCAATGTGCCGCGCACATCTTTCAGTGCGTCGTTAACCTGCCCAAGCCGCTTCTGCAGCGTCTCACGTCGTTCTTTGGCCTCCTGGAGCTCTTCCTTCTGCGGCTCGGCGCCCTCCTGGCGCACTTTATCCGCAACGTCCCGGTTCAGGATATCAGTCAGGGCGACGTCCATGCTGAACTTCCCGCCCGGAAGGCGGGCCTGCACCGGCCCATCCGACACCATGCTCCGACGGATCGGCTCCCACTGCATCCCGCTCCACCTGAGGGCTCCAGCCACTCCCACACGCGGCGGAGGACTCGTGGCGAAGCGGAAGTGTCCCAGTAGAGGCACGGTATACTGATTGACGGCGAAACGCTTGCCCGCCTCGATCATCGGATCGGTCACCGGAAACTTCTGGACCTCGTATCGCGAGGTGAAATGCGGCACGTTATCCCCGTCGACCTCCCCCTCAACCTTCAGATCCAGCTCGCCTTCATCCTCCCCGCCCGGATTGATGCGTCCGGTGAGCTGGCATTCCATGGGATGTCCCGACCCCGGGCCGTCAAAGTCACCCGTGATCGTTATTCCCTCCACCACGTTGTCCTCGCCCATATCGACGCTGTCAACTGCCCCCTGCATCGAGAGACGAAGGCCGTTCAGTTGATCCATCGGCAGAGCAACTGGTTCAACCTCCGCGACCTCACCTCCGCCGTCCGGCGTCTCATCCCCACCATCCTCGGCCTGCGGCTCCGCCGGTTCTTCTATGTCGAACAGGTCGAGAAGACGGGGCAGCTCCGCAAGCGAAACGGACTTAAGGCTGCCGTTCATAGCGATTTCACCATGTGGAACCGGCTCCTCAAGGGAAACCCGGAGGTCGGTCCCCTCCAGCCCAAACTCTCCATCACCACAATCGAGTATCCCCGCCGCTTTTACGGGCACATGCAGAAGGTCATCGATATCCGGGTTCAATCTTCGCACGTTTTCCCCGGACCACCGCCCATCAATCCGCAGATCCTTCACCTGCACCTCGGATCGGCGCACGTTCATCCGCAGATCAGCCGTCGCACTCACCGCCGGATCATCGCCCTCCCCCAGCACCACCAGGGGAGCATCCGCTGTCGATTCGAGCATAACGCGGAGCAGTTCCGTATCCCCGTCCCGCAGAAACTCCCGCACGTTTTCCAGACGCGTCTGCACATTCACCGCCAGCGGTGTTGAGAACCTCACCTCACCCCCCTCCGGGACGCAGGAGAAAGGTTTGACCAGGCGACCACCGCTTTCCAGCCGCAGTTCATCGGAGCCTCCCGAGAGCAACAGCGTCTGCTCCCACCCACCGTCAAGGTCCGCGTTCAGACCGAAGGCACGCAGATAGGGTGTCGCGCCGGAGAGATCGGCCAGCATTCGACCTTTCAGTTCGCCCCCGGGACGGGGTGTGAAATCCAGCCTGCCGGCCAGATCCAGATCAAAAAGGTTCTGGCCCGGCATTTTCAGATCCAGTCTCCTCACGTCCAGACTCGACAGCTCCCCTGAGTCCTTAAAACCAAATGCCACATTACGGTCACTCTCCAGCCCCACCGGAACCGCCTCCCGTGCATCGGGCATGGCCAGCCGGCCGGATAGTTCCGTGGTGCCGGCGAGACGAAACTCCGCATCTCCATTCCGGCTGAGAGCATCCGTGCTGCTGAACCGGCCGGTCAGTTCAAAGCCCTCCGGCAGCAGGCCCGCGAGTGCCCCGGTCAACGGTTCCAGCGCCACATCGATTTCGCTTTTCAGATTTTCCAGCGGTATGGGTATGGCCCCGGAGCTCGGCGGCACCGATTCCCATTCCTGACGCATCCGGAAAAGATCCTCATCGCTCCCGGCCCCCGCCACCGACAGTTCGTTCCATCCGTCCGTCTGCAAAGTGGCCATGTCAACACCAACTTCCGCCTCCTGCTGCATGGGCCCCAGGGTAACAGGCACCGACTCCCCGCCGTTCAACCGACGCAGAACAAACGTCATGTCACCGGAATCCACCTCTGTTCTCAGACGCATACGCGGCAACATCACATCCACAACACTCAACTTCCACGAAATCCTGCCGTCCGACCGCTCCAGAGGATTCTGATCGGTGAGGAAGTCAAGGATCGGCGCCACGACCATCAGATCGATCGACCCGACCAACTGCCCCCCAAACTCTCCTTCGGGCGCCGGGGTAATGGCCTCCTCGCCACCACCGGCCGGCGCACGGCCCAGCTCCACAGGGTCGGGGAACCGGAGCCCCTCACCCTCCATATCCGCAAAACTGCTCGTAATCTGGAACTGATCGATCGTCAGCTCCGTATCACGCACATAGTTCATATCGTGTGACACCGTGAGCTTTTCCTCATCCAGCAGGACGTCCCCGGCCCGTTTCACGCTTATATCCTTCACGCGCGTCCGCCCCCGCGATGATGCCGACAGTTCGTTATCGCTGGACCGGAGTGAGGATTCGCCCCGAATGGCCCAGCGGCCATCCGCGGTGATCGCGTCCCCCCGTATCAGCTCCACCCTTCCTCCCTCCGACTCGTATACGATATCATCAAGCCCCTCCACGCTGCAGTGCAACGATGATGTCGTCAGTTCGGCGGAACGTGCCTTTCGCGCATCCCGATAGGACAGACGCACATCCGATACCAGAATATCGGCAAACACCTCGGGGAGGTCAATACTTTTCGGTTCGCGGCCGGCGGGCGGAGCCGCCGTCTCCTCCCCCTCCGTGCCGGTTACTTCATCCTCCTCCAGGATCGACTGGTAGTTATACACACCGTGTTCATCGGCCACCACCCGGGCGCGAAGGCCATCAACCCGCACCGCAGGCAGGCCTATATCACCCTTTATCAGCCGGCCGAGCGAGAATTGGGCCTCCATCCGGTCGATCCCCACAAACTCCGTCTCCCCATCCTCCTCCATCACGGTCAGCCCCGCGATGTGCGCACGGGATCTCAGCAGATTCACCGACAGGTGATCCAGCTGCACCTCCCGGCCGATCATCCGCCCCATCATCCCCGCCAGCGGTGAAGCAAAGAACGGCGACAGAACCGGCAGTGCACTTATGGCGGCGACAGACAGGAATATCAGCGCAATTGCCGTGACCACCACTTTCCGCACCAAACTGCTTCCCCGCCTGTTCGTGACTGCGGCGTCGGCATCCATAATTTATATCTCCTTCCAATTCGATCACCGGCTCTTGTCCCTCTCCGCGTACAGCGAAACATAAACCCGCATATTTCACAAACC
>JBKHGK010000217.1:0-3859 GCA_046539705.1 Candidatus Brocadiia bacterium
AGATCACCAGCAGTTTCAGGATATCACTTGAATTCAGAGCCCGGCATGATCCGGACAACGAAAAGGACAGCTTCGTGGCAGGACTGCGGGTGAACGATCCTCAAAATGCGGATTTAACGGTTTCCTTCGACGGCGAAGAATACAGATTGATTCGCCACGCTGGCAGTATCTCCGGCGGACAGAAATTACGGGACGCAACCGGCGAGGAACAGGAAAAGTGGCACCGGATAGACTTTCTCTATCATGCGGAGGACAATACGTTTTCCGTTTACCTGGAAGGGGAAAAAACGGGAACCTATCGTGCCGAACTGAATGTTTTCATGGTAAACCTATTTTTGAGAACCGATGGGGAGGGAAAGGCTCAGGCGGCGTTCCGCAATCTGGAGTGTAAAAGAGTCGAAAAACCGGAAAAGGACAGGGACGAAGAGCAAACGGAGGGGGAAGACGAGGAGGAAACAACAGAAACCGATTCGCCGGACGCCGATTAATGAGGTTACAAACCGTTGACGCCTGCCTATCTGCCTCTCAAGATTATGGCCCGAAGTGTGTGGTACGCATCCAAAGCCGGAGGGAACGGTAAATAATGTGCGGAATATGCGGTATAATCTCCAGTGGGCCTTCCCGTTATTCGGCGGACCGGCTCGTCAAAAGCGTCGAACGTATGACACAGACCCTGCGGCACCGCGGACCTGATGATTCCGGAGTGGAGTGTCTGCATATGCTGAACAGAGATGGGCCTGAACGCCCGTTCGCGGTGTTGGGACATCGACGGCTCAGTGTCATCGATGTCCATGGGGGGCATCAGCCGCTGAAAAATGAGCGGGGAACGGTCTGGACCGTTTACAATGGGGAAATCTACAACTTCCCCCGCCTCAGAGCCCGGCTGTCCCGTCGCGGACACGAGTTTGGTACCCGGTGCGATACCGAGTGTTTGGTCCACCTTTACGAAGATCTGTCCGAGGAGCTGGTGGAGGAGTTGCGTGGTATGTTTGCCTTCGCACTGTGGGACAGATGTGCGGGCAGGCTCATCCTGGCCAGGGACAGATTGGGCCAGAAGCCCCTCTACTATTATGACAATGCCTCGGAGGGATTATTCGCTTTTGCAAGTGAATTGAAGGCGCTTCTGCACGTGCCGGGATTTGCCCCGACCGTCAATCCTCAGGCAATCGGCGATTTTCTGTCATTCCAGTACGTTCCCCATCCTCAATGTATCTTCGCGCAGGTCAGGAAACTTCCACCGTCCCATGTGCTGAGTTACGATTCTGACGACAGGCGGTCAACACAAAAACGCTACTGGCGGCCAGAATTCAAAGTCGACCATGGGCCTTCAGCGGGGGAATGGCGGGAAAGACTGTACTCCGAGCTTGAAACGGCAGTCAGTCTGCGACTGATGAGCGACGTACCACTCGGGGCGTTTCTGAGCGGAGGAGTGGACAGCTCGGCAACGGTTGCACTGATGAACCAGCTGACGGATGACCCCATCAGAACGTTCACTATCGGTTTTGACGATGAACGATATGACGAATCGGCGGCCGCCCGGCTTGTCGCGAATCACTGTGGTAGCTCCCACATTCTGGAATATGTTCGGCCGGATGCTCTGAAGCTCCTCTCTGAGCTCGTGTGGCACTATGATGAGCCGTTTGGCGATTCTTCCGCCGTCCCCACCTATTACCTCAGTGAACTGGCCCGTCGTCATGTGAAGGTGGTGCTCACCGGCGATGCCGGCGACGAGTGTTTTGCCGGTTATGCCCGCTATGCCGCCGCAAGACTCGGTGAAATGTTTGACAGGTCTCCTTCGTGTCGAAATGTGATTGCTCACCGCGGGATCTGGCGTCATATAGGGACCGCGGGAGATCTCAAAAACCCCCTCCGGCGTCTCCGACGATTTCTACTCGGGCTGAATTATCGCCCGCACGAACGATATCTGCGGTGGATCAACATTTTTGATCCGGATCTGAAAGACACGCTCCTCGCGGCGGGTCTGAGAGACTCTCTTGATACAGAGCGGCCCCTGAAATGGCTGAACTCGCTCTACAGTGAGGTTGAACACGCCTCCGCCGTCCATACCACAACCTACGTGGATATGATGAGCTATCTGCCGGGAGACCTTCTGACCAAAGTCGACACAGCGACGATGGCACACGGCCTTGAGGCCCGGTCCCCCTTTCTGGACCACAGAGTGGTGGAACTGGCCGGACGGATGCCCGAACGATACAAGATGCGCCTGACTCACCGCGGTCTGGAGGGAAAGCTTGTTCTCAAAGAGGCTTTTTCCGACATGCTGCCCCGGCCGATTCTGAGGCGGAGCAAGATGGGGTTTGGGGTGCCCATTGCCAGATGGTTCAGAAACGAACTGCGGGAGCCCGCCCGGGACATTCTGCTTTCGCGCCGTTCGCTGGAGCGCGGGTATTTCAATCCCCATCAACTGGAGACGCTCCTTGAACAGCACCAGAAAGGCCGGGCCAACCATGGAGCACAGCTCTGGTGCCTCCTGATGCTGGAGCTGTGGCACCGTCAATTTATGGACTCTGCTGGAGACCCTGCCGGCCATGGAGTTATTTGAAAGCGAAGATAGTTCCCGGATGTTTGAGGCTGACCCCGACGCCCCGCTTGCCACACGCATGAGACCTCGATCGCTTGAGGAGGTTGTTGGTCAGCAGCATTTCTGTGGCCCGGGTAAGCTCCTGTGGCGGGTGATCAAAGCCGACAGGCTGTCCTCGGTGATATTCTATGGCCCTCCGGGCACCGGAAAAACTTCCCTGGCCGGGGTTATCGCACAGGAAACGGACGCACGATTTGTGTCTGTAAACGCCACCTCAAGCGGAGTGAAAGAGCTGAGGGAGATTATCGAACGGGCCCGGGATCTCAGGAGTCGGGCCGACCGAAAAACCGTCCTCTTTGTCGATGAGCTCCACCGTTTCAATCGCTCACAGCAGGATGTGCTGCTGCCGGATGTGGAAAAGGGCATCATTATTCTGATCGGTGCGACGACGCATAACCCGTTTCATGCCCTGAACTCCCCCCTGCTGTCCCGTTCACATATTTTTGAGTTCAAACCCCTTTCGGAGGAACAGGTCAAAAAGTTACTTGAAAGGGCTCTGAATGATGAAGAACGAGGGCTGGGTGAGTATGATGTGAAACTCACTGGGGATGCGGCCAGTCATCTGGCTGAAATGTCCGATGGCGATGCACGTCGCGCTCTCAATGCACTGGAAGTTGGGATCCTCAGCAGCGAATCCCGGAAGAATGGGACGATATGTTTTGATCTGCAACTGGCCGAAGAAAGTATCCAGCAGAAAGCACTCGATTACGACAGAGATGAGGACGAACATTATGATAGCGCCAGTGCGTTTATAAAAAGCATGCGGGGAAGTGATCCCGATGCCGCCCTGTACTGGATGGAAAAGATGCTGGAGGGCGGCGAGGATCCCAGGTTTGTGGTCCGGCGGGTTGTGATCTGTGCCGCCGAGGATGTGGGTAATGCGGCCCCCAATGCGCTGTTGCTGGCGGACGCCGCACGGGCCGCCGTGGAATTCGTGGGCATGCCCGAGGCTATGATACCGCTTGCCCAGGCGGTCACTTATATCGCCTGTGCCCCCAAAAGCAACGCAGCGTATAAGGCGGCCTCGGAGGCTAAGAAAGACGTGAATGAGGGCCGCACACTGCCCGTTCCGGATCATCTCAAGGATTCAAGCTACGAAGGGGCGGAGAGGCTGGGGCGAGGAAAGGGTTATAAATATGCCCATGATTACGAGGATGGGTGGGTGGATCAGGATTATATCCCGACATCCAGGGTATATTACCGACCAACCAGCCATGGTCACGAGGAAAAAATACGGAACCGCCTCCAGAAGATCAG
>JBKHGK010000218.1:0-3858 GCA_046539705.1 Candidatus Brocadiia bacterium
CCGGGACGTTTGACTGCGACGAAGTATACAAATAATCTGACATATCAGCAGAAGGCGTGTTCGGTCAGTCACAGAGTTTCCTCAAAAGTCCGGTTTTACCCAGGAGGGTTTATATCATGAGACCCGAAGACATTTTTGATCAGCATCTGAACGGAACGATATACCGCGATAAACAGGTTGATTCCAACGGTGTGCACCTGACGGTCGACACGATAATGGAGATCACCGGGCGGGGTCAGATCGATTTCGGAGGCGGAGAGTATGAACCGGCCGAAACCTGCATTATCGAGCCGGAAAAACGGTCGGCCGGGGATGATTACGGCTGGTGGGAACTGCCGGCGGGACTCTATCGGGTGAAATTCAACGAATCCGTTCTCGCAGATAATGCCGGCAATTTCATCCTGCTGCCCAACTCAAGACTTATCGGCTGCAATTGCTCCCTGGCACCGTGTTGCCCCGGTGAAGGCACGATAACGACCACGTTGACAGTGCCGGAAACCGGATTGAGCATCAAAGAAAACGCCAGAATAGCGCTTCTGGTCGCTACCTGAACGGCGGGACGACAGAAATATTGATGACAGAAATATATCGGCGTATCTATCATCCCCATATCCAATCTTTCCGTCACCATCTTTCTGTCCCACCCCGGGAACATGTTTCACAATGTGATCGGTCCGGCAGTTGAGCGGCGTTTGTCGGTGAATGGCTCACAGAAAGTGGCGTCGAGGGTGGTGCCCCGGACTATCTCCCCCTCTGCGCTCTGCCGTGTGTGCAGCACGCAGCCATCGGTGAGAACGTCTTTATATTCCCCGATACCGGTCTTCAGTTCCGGCGTCCAGACCACCGTATCTCGCGTTCCATCCTCCCACTGGAGTGTTATGTTACCTCCAACTGTTCCGGAGGACAGAGCATCACAGTTCACGGAATCCACTTCCAGGCCGGGGGCATTCTGTCCTTCAAAAGGCACCAGCACGGTGACCATTGTATCGTTGTACCCGTTCATCGGTTCTGCAACCGCACAGACCTGCGGTGCGGGCGCATAACTCCTGCCCTTCCACTCGGCCAGCTCGGGATCATCGAACACGCCCGCCTCCTCCAGCATAGGTCGGGCCTCTCGACCGGTCCCGATCCACCCGCGGAACGGATCCATCTGCCCCTTCTTCACACTCAGCGTCATGTTGTCCGCTAATCTGGGGAACAGCATCAGGACATTGGCGTCGTCGTTGTGGGTGGTCACCCGCCGGGCCTCTTCCTCCAGCGTAACCGGCCCGGGGGAAAGCTGCCAGTTCATCTCCAGCCGCGGATTCTGCTGTTCCTCATCGCCGTAGCGTTCCTCGTCCCAGCGGACCATGCTGTCGATCACCACGGCCGCGCGGTCGGGGAGCCAGATCAGTATGCGGCTGTGTTCGGCATGGACGCCGGCTCCAAAACCATCACCAAACCACCATCCGTACCAGCCGGGCCAGTAACCGCCGGCATAGCGCGAGGCGACGGCATGGCAGTCCGGCGACAGATACGCATCCAGAAAATTCGGATTCACCGGCGCCTGGTTCCAGCCGTTCAGGTTCAGCGTGTTGTGCGCGGGGGTTGATTTGGCATACGGGCCGATCCTGTTATCCAGTTCATCGCCGTGTTTGGCCGAATGCTGCATCCAGTAGGAGAAGAAACCGGGATCGGCCACCAGTGTGCGACCAAAAGCGTGCAGCTGGATGCCGTTGCGCGCCAGGTGGCTGTGCGCGCCTCCCCAGCGGGTGCCGTCAAAAATCACATACTGGTCGTCCGGCTCCCATCCGGTGCGCATGAACACCTGCCCGGCATCGGGGAAGGCCTGCGCCAGTGGCGGTGAATCGTCCTTCAGCCCGGCCAGACGCCGCACCTCGGCCCGGCGTTCCAGCAGCGAGTCCATCGATCCCTCCCCGATCCACGCTCCCACGCCGTCCTGCACGCCACATTCCTCGTTGTTCGGGAGGCGGGAGGCAACGGCGTAGTCGAAGATGCGGGCGGCCAGTTCGGGGAACGCCGGGAGTTCTTCCTCGGGAAACGCACGTGACCAGAGCAACAGATTCTCAAAAGCCCCCTGGTAACACTTGTGATAATGTGGATCGTGCTCGATGTGGGATCCATCCGCTTCGACGTCGCGACGGGCCGCATCCCTGTAGTTGTCGCGCGCCCGCTGTATCCAATCCTCCGACTCCTCGATGAACGGCAGCAGCAAGCGGCCCTTCACGAACGTGTTCGCCATCATCAGCCGGACGTTGCCCCGCCCCATCTCGCTCCCGACAAGCCAGTTGAGCTGAACCCGCGCGCTGTCGACGATCCGCCGGACCAGCTTTTCCTCAAACAGGTCAGAATCCAAAAAATATGGCAATGCGCTGAGCCAGTGTCCTACCCGTCCCTGCGTGCGCACCTCGCCGTCAAACGGGTCGTCGCCCCGATGATCCATAAAATCCTCAAGGTAATCGCGGGCGGCTTCCGCGTATTCTTCATCACCGGTGTTCTGCCATCCGGCGGCCAGACGCACCAGAAAGCCGAATTTGATGGCGCCGACGTTTTTATCCCACAGCTCATCCCCCTGGCCCCGACGCGGCTGCGGCGCACCATCACCGGGAAACCCGTCGATGGCGCTGCGGGCTATTTCCCGCGCCCGGGCGTCAAACGATAGTTGTTTCAGTTCCCGACCCCCGACCGAGATGGTTTCCGGACGGGGCTGGCCGATGGATTCGGCAGCATCGGCGAGGGCGGTCGTCATGTACTCGGCACGTTCAGCAATTTTTTGTGTGATGGATTTATTCATAGCTATGATTGTATGTCTGCGCGGTTAAGTGATCATGTCGTGTTGTGCCAAGTCTTGAAAAGGCGACAGATATCAGATATATATCGCCCCATTGGGGATGTTTCCTGTTTCGCGTAGAAGAGGTTCCGGACAATGCTCGACTCCAGACTTGTTTTTCGTTTCATCTGTTGGTAGTTTCCTTGGCGTTATCAGATTTGGACACACATCGTCTCCTGCATTGTCTTTTACCTCACAGCGGAGGAATTCTGCCCATGCCACAATCTGTCTCTCAGGTCATTCTGCACATGACGTTCAGCACGCGGAAACGCGTCAAATGTATCCACTCTCCTGTCAAAGAGGATCTGCATGCCTACATGGCCCAAACTCTGCGGAACAAAGGTTCCGAAGCCTATCGCGTCGGTGGCACGGCTGACCACGCGCATGTGGCCTGCACGTTGCCGGCCACGGTAGCTGCGGCTGATCTGGTCAGAACGGTTAAGGCAAATTCCTCAAAATGGATCAAAGACCAGGGAGCGTCGTACGACGGTTTCCAGTGGCAGAAGGGGTATGCTGTGTTCTCTGTGAGTAAGAGCCGCCTGCCCGTGCTGTTGGACTACATCGACAGCCAGGAATCACACCACGCTGAGACGACTTTTGAAGACGAACTGCGAGATTTTCTGAATAAATGTGACATTGATTTTGATGAAGAATATATCTGGGGGTGAATGGCGTCTCAAAGATGCGGCAATTTATATGTCGTTCCCAGCCTCGAAGAGGCGAAAGATATCGAAGCGCAGGGTGGAGTGCTCTGAAGGAGCACGGAACCCTGGGTAGGGGAATGGTCCCTTTTTTCAGAGCCCTGAAGGGGCGGCATAAATGAGGTTGATGCGGGATTCCTCAGTTCCCGCGTGGAATGGTAATATCGAAATCTAATTCCTCACCCCGAACGTGTCCTTCATTCCTTTATATCGCCCTTTCAGGGCTTGCGTGTATGTCTGGATCGTTTCCCCAGGGTTCCGTGCTCTTTCAGAGCACTCCACCCTGGGCTATGATATATGCCGCCCCGTTGGGGCTGGTATCAAAAC
>JBKHGK010000219.1:0-3846 GCA_046539705.1 Candidatus Brocadiia bacterium
TCCCATCTCCGGGGATATGCTCTCAGCACTTTCGGCCGGTCCGACAGAAGGGCCTGTATATCTATGGCATCCGCCAGGTCATCCGGCATGAAATGCAGTTTGTCGTCTGCACCGGAGATATCATCTCCATATTCTCCACCATAGGATAGATCAAACAGCGGCATTTTTACCCGGTATTTTTCACCGTCTCCCATCAGTGCGATGGCTGTTTTACCGGGACGGCGCAGCACGAGACGAATTTTCTGGGGTTTCACGAGTTTAATGTCACCGGACAGGCGCAGTTCCTTCATTCCTGAAGGAAGCAGGGGGCTGCGAATCAGAACATCACAGTCCGCCGTGAAGCTGGTCAGGTTCTCCTGGTTCCCTTTTATCCGGCCCGTAAGCTGTTCCAGACTCCTTTCACGGCCCTGGGTGGTAGTGGGAGCATCGCCCATGTCGCTCCTCTGTTGTCTGGAGCTGCCGCATCCTGCTGTAAACAACACGGTGATCAGCAGAAGCGGAGCGAATGTTTTCAGGCGCGTAAATCCACTGGAAAGTTTCATCTTGGCCTCCATAATTGACGGAATGCGATCAAATTGTGTTCGGGACACCTGTGAGTCACATCTGGCGGAGCTTTAAACCGGCTCATCTCCGGTCATGTCGTATATCCATCGAACGCTCTCCGGCGGATGCTCCACAAGTTCGTCCGAGCGAAAAAATCTGTCGATCTCTTCACGGGCGCTTTCGGCGCTGTCACTGCCGTGGATGAGATTGTAACGATCACTCAGGGCATAGTCGCCGCGTATAGTGCCGGGGGGGCTTTCGCCGCCAAAAGTCTCCCCCATCATGCGGCGGACCACCTGTATGGCGTTCTTGCCCCGGACAACGAGTGCGACCACCGGCCCTGACAGCACGTAGCGCACCAGCGGCTCGTAAAAGTGCTTGTCCTGGTGGGCCGCGTAGTGCTCACGCACGAAATCCTCTTCCAGTTGCATCATCTTCAGACCCAGTATCTGAAAACCGCGTTCCTCAAACCGGGTTATAATTTTGCCGACGAGACGCCGTTCCACTGCGTCGGGTTTGAGAAAGACAAGGGTTCGTTCCATCTTGAGATCATCGGTCTGCATTGGTCTCACCTCTGTTTCATGTAATCCTCTCGGACCTTCCGGAAAAACTGAAGGTATTTCTCGGTGGAGTAATCCGGATATGTCCATTCGAACGTCGTAAATTGGTCGTCCTGCCACCCGAGCGTGACCTCCGCATAAATTCCCCGCCGCAGATATATGCGGTGCTGGTAATTTTTTGTGGTAGCCAGCACAAGCCTGGCCGGGGTAAGGTACCCCGGATCCAGATTGACCGGCCTGGCCGGGCCGGTCATGTGTCTGTCGGCGAGTTCCTCTTCCACTTCGTTTGTGAACAACTTAATCTCGACTATTCTGGCCGGGTTGATCGGCTGCTCGAAACTGATAATCCGGCGCAGAATGTCCTCGCCCATCTCCGCCCTGTAGTAGTCGGTTGCGGTGAACGGCCAGTCCTCGCTGACCCTTTCTACGGGGCTCAGGTGAGCATCAAGCATATCACATGCCTCGTCCAGCCATGAGGCCTGCCCGGCCAGCATGGCGCAGAATAATTTTCCCGGTTCTGGCGTGTGGAGCTCACCCATGGGGATATTTATCGTTCTTGTGTTACACGTTGGTCCATGTGAGTTACGCCTTCAGTTCATCAAGCAATTCGCTGACCTCCGATGTCAGCTGCGCCGGGGGGACCTCCCTCTGGCTCCCGTCGTGTCGCACCTGCAGTTCGAGGTTGCCGGTTTTCTGGTAACCGCGCCCCACGATCACGCGCAGGGGAAACCCGATCAGGTCGGCGTCCTTGAACTTCGAGCCCGGACTCTCCTCCCGATCATCGATTATCACGTCGATCCCTTCCGCCTGGAGCGTTTCGTAGGCGTTATTGGCGACCTGGAGGACCTCGTCGCTGTCGTTGGTCAACGGCATAACACAGACCTCAAACGGAGCGATACTGGGTGGCCAGATGATACCATTCTCGTCGGAGAAACTTTCAACCGCCGCGGCGGCTATCCGGTTGATCCCGATTCCGTAGCAGCCCATGATACATGGTTTCTCCTGCCCGTCCTCGTCCTGGAAAGTAGCTTCAAGGGCCTTGCTGTATTTTGTGCCCAGCTGGAAAACGTGCCCGACTTCGATCCCGTGTGAGATATCCATGGCCGATTCGCAGGCGGGGCAGGGATCGCCCCCCTGGGCCATGCGCAGATCGGCGGTTCCGTCGGGCTCGAAATCTCGCCCGGGCACGACGCCGGTTAGGTGAGCATCGGCTTTGTTGGCTCCCGTAACTCCGTCGGAGATGCCCATTACAGCATGATCGGCGATAACCCTTGTCCCGTCCAGTCCGACAGGGCCGCTGAATCCCAGCGGTGCACCGGTCACCGATTCAATCGTTGTGGCGTCCGCCAGCTCCAGGTTGGTGGCGTCAACCTGCCGGGCGAGTTTGTTCTCGTTCAGGTCGTGATCACCGCGCAGAAGGGCGGCCACAGGGCGCCCGTCAGCCAGATAGATCAGCGTCTTGATCATCTGCGTCGGGCTCACCTCAAGCATGTCGCTGACTTCCTCGATGGTGCTGGCGCCGGGGGTGTCCACTTCCTTCAGCTCCGGTTCGGCTGCGTTGACCTCTGGTTGTGGGACCGGGCCTATCTCCGCGCGCTCGACATTTGCTGCGTAGCCGCAGTTCTCGCAGGAAACGAAGCGGTCGTCTCCTATTTTGCTGCGGACCATGAACTCCTGAGATCCTGAGCCTCCCATCGCCCCGCTCTCGGCATCGACCACCACATAATCGAGTCCGCAACGGTCGAATATACGGCGGTAGGCCCGGTACATGGCATCGTAGCTCTCCTGCATACCCTGCTCATCGGTGTCGAAACTGTAGGCGTCCTTCATCAGGAATTCACGCGTTCGGAGAATTCCGAATCGGGGACGTACCTCATCCCGATATTTCGTCTGTATCTGATACAGGTTAAGGGGCAGGTCCCGGTAACTGTTGATGTTGTCGCGGACCAGCATGGTAATTATTTCCTCGTGGGTGGGCCCCAGAACGCCCTCCCGGCCGTGGCGGTCGGTGAACGTGATGACGTCGTCGCCGAACACCTCAAGCCGACCGCTTTCCTCCAGTATTTCGGCCGGCCAGAGGGCGGGCATCAGCAGTTCGGAGGCGCCGGCGCGGTTCATCTCCTCCCGCACTATCGCGCTGATTTTGTTGATGATCCGTCTGCCCAGCGGGAGGTAGGTATATGTGCCGCTTCCGAGTTTGCGAATGAGCCCGGCACGCAGCATGAGCACATGACTCCGGGCGTCGGCCTCCGCAGGGGTTTCCTTCAGGGTGGGGACAAGTGTGTTCGTCCATCGCATGGCGTGAAGATCGCTAAAAAGTCAGGGGTAGCCGGCTGGATAGCCAGCAGCAGTGTGACAAACAGAACGGCATTATAGCTCTGCCCCTTCAAAGTTGCAATCCAGTCCCTGCTTTGCCAAGGGTGAATCGGATATGGTATTATAATCTCTAGTTGTCTCGGGGATCGGAGGTCTCATGATTGTGCGGCCCGAGAATGATTGATACGGGGGAGTTTTTCGAACTGCCTTTAGCATGGAGGATTATCTCATGCAAAAACATGATGGGATGAGGAACGGGTTCACCCTGGTGGAGCTGCTTGTGGTCATAGGTATCATAGCCGTTCTGGCCGCCATACTGATGCCGGCATTGAGTGCGGCTCGGGCACGGGCCCGCCAGTCGAACTGCCGGAGCAACCTGCGGCAGATCGGGCTCGCCATGGAACAGTACACGTTGCATCAGCCGAAA
>JBKHGK010000220.1:0-3839 GCA_046539705.1 Candidatus Brocadiia bacterium
CGCACTGACGACTCGTGAAATATACGGGTTTACATTGGCACTCCGGTGATCGTTCCCTGAAAGACCATCCGATCCCCCACGAATCCCTGGCAGTCCATCACGCAGTGCCGACGGCTTATCCGCTGAACTTTTGCCACCAGAATCAGGCGATCGCCGGGTTCAACCGCCGCCCGAAACTTGACGTCGTCAAGACCCCCGAAACCGACGAATCGCTCAGTCTCTGTTGCTCGTTTGTAATAATAACTGCATAGCTGGGCAGCGGCCTCGCACATGAGGACCCCCGGGAGAAGCGGGCGTTCAGGGATATGCCCTCTGACCCAGAACTCATCCTCCCCCACCTCTTTGAGTCCGACCACAACCTCCTCATCGGGGTCATAATGCAGGATGCCGTCAAGCTGTTCAAACTCGTAGCGCTGCGGATTGTACCGTCGGATATCCTCCACGCCGGCTTCTCTGCTGTCCAGATCCAGCGAATCAAGATCGACAAGCTGTTTTGGTGGCATATTCGTGCTCCTCAGCGACTTGTTCGGGCAATTGGTGGTGTTATTTGAATGGCATAAAAGCGCTACTTTCAAGCCCGTCCTCACCCCATTTGAACTCACTGCCGACCACATGGAGATATTTCTCGAAAACGTCGTAGGACGGTAGCTCGACCTCAGTTTCCCCCTCTTCCATGGCCCTGTCAACGGCGGTCCAGAGCCAGCTCCCCGCGGTTCTGAGATCCATAAAGAGCATTGTGTCGGGATTGTCCGGGCCGTCGGACATCACCTGCTGATATTCTTTCAGTGAATTCAGACCGGCCTCGTCCTCACCGGCTGCAATCGCATCCTCCAGGGCTTCGGGGCTCAGGCCGATTACCAACCTGTCTTTAATGATGCCGAACGAGAGCCGTACAGGTGGGGCGTCCTGGGAATCCAGCATCTGCTGCAGGGCGGGGCTTGATGTGGTGCTGTGGATATCGTTTCCCTCCACGGTATCAGTGGAGATAGTCTCCTGCAGCTGGGGCAGTTGCAGCAGTGTCTGAATCGTATTCCCCAGTTTTTCGGCGTCATTGAGGTCTATGGCGAGCAGGAGGTGGACCGATCCCTCTCCGTTTTCTCTCACGACTTTATCGGGCAGATACACGTTCCATCGGCTCCCGAGCGTGTCGATGAAATCCTTTTCGAGGTGAATGGGCACCTGCGGGCCCTCAATCATCTGGCGCATCTGATTGTAGGTGTCCGGGTTTACGGCCTGTATCACATTCTGTATTTCCTCCCAGAGGACCGGTACGTCGAAGTGACTCCCCGCATAAATTGCCGCGTCGGCGCCCACGAAGTCGGGAACCGAACCTTCTCCGCTGGAATCCGACTCGTCGGGGTCAAACGCCCGGAAAATCCCGCGGCGGGGGGCAGGAATCGCCACGAAGCCATCGCTTCGAAGGCCATCCTCTCCGATATTCACGGTGGAGATCTGTCCGCGCATATCGAAAATTCCCAGTTCCTCCATGACCTGGGTGACGTCGAAGGGCAGGGCAGAACTCTCGGCGTCTTCCTGCTGCATGGTCTGCCACACGCTATCGTAATTCTGGAAGGACATATAATCGGCGTTGCTCCCGTCAACTCTATCGTTCAGCCTTTCGTACAGCTCGAGGCCGGCCAGCGCATCAGGGGCATCCTCGGTATCATCCCGCAGGGCAAAATGGGATTCAAGGAGTGTGTCATCGGTCCCCGCCGATATCACCAGTATCCCATCCTCCAGTGAGACAAAAACCTCCATCGGCTCTCCGCCAGTCATGCCCTGCATTCGTTCCTTGAGCTCCGGGTCCAGATCGTCATTGTCGTCGGTCATCTCGTCGGCGGCCTCATCGGTTTGGATCGTCACCCGATGCACATTGTGTCCACCGACAGTTTCCTGGCCAATATCAGTCGAGTCTTCTTCTTCCGCCTTTGCCAGCAGATCCTCAATGAGTTCATCGGCGGTGTCCTCATTGGGCCCCACATCGATAAGGATCATGCCGTTCTGCTGATCTCCACCGTTCATCCCGAGATTGAGTCCGGCACCCTGCCCGTTCACCATGGCGATCTGGCCGTGAAGCACCGATTCGATATCCTCCAGGCTTACACCGCTTTTCTGGTGGAATTCCTCCATCGCGTCGGCCAGGCTGTCCGTCATCTTCTCAGAGAGTTCCTGTAGATCGGGGTCCTCCATCATTTCCGCATACGGCGTTCCTTCCAGTTCCTGTTTCATTTCACTGTAGTTGCGAACCTGAAGATACGTCACCACATTCTCGGGCACGACCCGATCAAATTCGTCCGCAAGTCCGGGCGAAGCGGTAAGAGCGATTGCTGTCAATGCGGCGAAAAGGCAGGCCAGCGACTGTTTTGCACGATGCCAAGCTGTGTGCATTATGTGGTCCTTCCCACAAAGAGAGTGTGTAGAGGTTCAATTGTGCCGAAATGCCCCAGCCATTATAGAGCTTCACGGGAGGTTGGGGTTTCAAAGACAGACATGTTTTTGCAACGATACGGTTACTATAATTCGAGCGAAGATATAATGCAAGCTGCTGACGCCCCCGGACGTGCTGCCCAGCGGCGATGCTGTTGTGCTTCAGCAAACGTGAATCGCAAACTCACAGACAGTCAGTGATCGTGAGGGTTTTCTGCCTGAGCCCCGACAAACAGCATCGGGAATACGATATCGCTGAGGCAGCAGGGGACCCAGACGGCGACGAAGAGGATCGCCAGTACCAGAGGGGTAAGAGGCAACCAGTTTATGTTCGTTCCGCCATGAACCAGGAGATAGAACAGGGAGGCCCAGGTGCTGAGCAGAACATGTCCGCTGTGCGGGACTTTTGTGGTTGGCCGCCATAGCGCGAATCCCACCCCCAGCAATGCGGCCGGGTTCATCAGCCACCATTTGTCGATGAACGCAAGGTGCATGTGCTGATGATGTTCCTCGCCTGCAATGCGAAGCAGAAACTGCCCGCCATGATGGGGGAAGACGATGTCACTGAGGGTGGCGATACCAATAGCTCCCGTAAAGCCCACCACGATACACAGCATTATGTTCTGGTTATACCGTCGGAAGAGGGAGGCAGTAACGATGGCACTCAGAAAGATGTGGATAGCATGAAACCCATGGAAAAATGGTTTCAGACCGTCCATGTTTATGCCGCTGAGAACCAGGACAAGCATCAGCGCGATCCCGGTCGTGGCCCCCCCCAGAGTAAAAGGCGCGTGGGACTTCAGTTCTTTGAGAAGAGGTCGGAACATCGTCTCCTCCTTGTCCTGCTGAGAGTATGAGGTGGTTATGACGGCGTTCGCGCGAACAGGCCATCATCGCTTGCCATTTTACCCATTGCTGCAGATGAGTCGGACTTCGTGGCACTGGTCACATTCTTCCAGAGAATGATTTTCGGCAAACTGTTCCCAGTGTTCCTTCTGCTGTGGTGTCAGCGCACCCGTCCCCCCGCAGAGCGGACATCTGTTGTCCAGTGCCATGAGGATTGCTTTGCGGATAAACTCGCTGCGGTTCTGAATGCCTTTCATCGCCTCCAGCATCGAACGATCTACTTTGAAGCTGATAACTTCTCTCTGTTCTGACGGCATATCTGTTCTCCTGCACAACCATATCGGAGTAAATAAGTGCGCCGATGCGCCTTCCAGCATCCAACGAGTATATTACATCGTAATACGCCACGCAAGGCGGCACTGAGTTCCTTCGCACCACCGGACAGGAAAATCCGGGGTTGTTTTTATGTTTTCGTCGTTCTGGCTGCTGGTAAGGTGGGGGGGGAGTTCGTGCTATCCCGTATATTTCACGAGTCGTCAGTGCGCCATATATAAGAACAGACAAAG
>JBKHGK010000221.1:0-3833 GCA_046539705.1 Candidatus Brocadiia bacterium
TATCGCCGTACGGCGAAGAATCTGCTGAAGAACGTGGTTCACTGAATACTTACGAAAAGTCTCCGTCACGGTGACAGGTAGCGTGCGAGTATACGTCCCATAACCTGTTTTCCGCGGGCGTTGGCGTGTACCGGGTCCCGCATGAATCGGTCGGGGGTTTGTCCGCTCCCATCTATATAAGTGTCCCAGGCCATGCGCATGTTGAGGTACTCCACCTGCAGGTTCTCGGCGAGCTGCCTGAGCTCCCGGGCAAACTTCTGACGTTCCGGGTGTGGCCGCCCTGCAGCGGAGCTCATAACCATGATGTCCGCGCTGGAATGTTCTCGCACGGACCGTATGACTCGTTTTACAGGATCCGAGTCGAATTGATGGCTTATCCCACCAATTATCAGCAGGTCCGGCTCGTGCGATGTGACGTACTCTTTCACCCTGTCCTTCTGCTGGTAGTACTGGCATCCTCTGCCGCTTCCCACGGAACTGACAGTTGTGACGTGCGCGTTCCAGTTTCGTTCCAGCAGCAGCTGGAAATGGGAATTAGCAGCGTCGTTCACGATGCTATCGCCCAGCAGGACGATTTTGACAGGTTTTCCGTTTTCCAGCTTGGAGATCGTATTCTGCATGTACTCCCATCTCTTCTCCGGAGGCGAGTAGTCAACCGGTGGAATGGAACTGTAGATCTCCTCTATCCATGCCAGTACTTTCCGAGGACTGGCCCGGGACACTTCCACGCTATCGACACGGATGGTTTCTCTTCGCGAAGGGCGGAGCACGAGCCGTGCCTCCGCAGCACCTTTTTTGGCCATAATAAAATGCTGATCGGGTCCCCATTTCTCCCTTTGACTGAGTCCGCAGTAATGGTCGGCCTGAAGCCGATCACCGTCGTCATTGGAAAAAACCATTCCGATCATTGCTTTAGAAGATGCTCTGTGACGTATTTTCACTCTGTAGAACGTCCCGGCAGAAACGGGAAATCGAGGGCTTTGCCAGCCAGCGTTGCGGCCCATGAGATAACCTTTCGTGGGCGGATCAGAGATCACCCAGGCGGAATGAGAGGGAGACGGCTTTTCTCTCTCCTGTCGGAAATCCTTCGGAGACCAGCCGGAAGCGGTGGGCGAACGGTCGAACGATTCCCGCCACACAGTGTGTCGGCATCCGGCCGGGATGAGTGTGAGAGCAAGAAAAAGCAGCAGGTTTAAAGTGGTAGATGCAGGCCTCATTATTGGTGGATTTAGCATGGTCAGGTGATTGTGGTTTCTCAGGGGGCAAACTGCGTATGATAGCGCTGGACACTCCCCGGGCTCAACCTCATGGCGGGTTGCAGGCCAGTTGAGATAGAACGGGAAGGGCATATAATGTCTCAATGTGATCGGGTGGACGCGGTAGCGATTTCTTGAACTACATGGCGGGAGATTATGTCCGAGGAAGAGGATGAAAATCTTGAACAGGCGGCCATAGTGGCTCATCAGATGAAATCGCCGCTCGGCACTCTTCAGAGCATAGTACGGACGTTGCTGGGAGGTTTTGCGGGGGAACTTTCCGAGAAACAGAAGGACATGCTTGAAGGGGCCGACAGGAAGTGTTCGGAGGCGATGGACACTGTGAAGGCCCTCCTTACGCTATCGGAGGTGCGCCAGGAGGTATCCGGTGGCGTCGGCGCCGATATCGTGTCCGCGGTGCACGAGGCATGTCACCGACATCGGGATGCGACTGCGGAGAGAAACATTGAGTTATCCTGCGATGTCATGCCCGGTGCCGCCTGGGTGAAGGCGGACAGCGATGCCCTTGTGGAGGCCGTGGGGGCTCTGCTGGATAACGCGGTGAAATATACTCCGGAAGCCGGCCGGATTGAGGTGGGCGTGCGGATTGAGGAGGAGGGTGATGAGCTTTTTCTGTGGGTATCTGACTCCGGTATTGGCCTGCCCGAAGACGAACGGGAGAGTGTGTTTGTCCCGTTTTTTCGGGCAAGCAATGCCCGGGAGCTGGAGTCCTCCGGCACGGGGCTCGGGCTGCCGTTTGTGAAGGCGGTCATAGAATCGGCCGGCGGAAATATTTCCGCAGGAACTTCGGATCTGGGTGGTGCCCGGTTTTGCGTGCATATCCCGCTGAAGACGGCCCCCGATACGGAGACCGGCCGGGAGGAGGAGCCCAGTTTCCGGGCGCTTGTCATAGGTGGGGTGGCGGCCGGGCCCAAAATCGCCGCCAAGATTAAACGTATCGATCCAGCGGCGGAGGTCACCATAGTGGAGAGGGGACAGGTACTGGCCTATGCCGGATGCGGTCTGCCGTATTACGTCGCCGGTGAGATATCCGATCAGCGCCAGTTGATATCCACCCCCGAGGGCACGGTGCGGGGGCCGGAATACTTCGAGAAAGTAAAGTCGATAAACGTGATGAACGGCACGGAGGCGGTGGAAATCGACCGTGAACGGAAGCGGGTTCTGGTGCGGGACCTCATCGGTGGTGACAGGGACTGGCTGCCGTATGATAAGCTCGCCCTGGCCACGGGAGCGGAGGCGGTAATACCGGAACTGCCCGGGACCCATCTGGACAATATCTGTTCTCTGCACGGACTCGAACATGCGGAGAGAATCCGGTCAACCCTTGCGGGCAATCGGGCCCGCGACGTCACAATAGTGGGCGGTGGACTGATCGGCATTGAAATGACCGAATCGCTGGTATCGGCGGGCAGCAGGGTGACGCTGATCGAGAAGGAAGATCAGCTTCTGCCGGACCTGCTCGACCCGGAGATGGCCGGGTATCTCCGACAGCATTTTGAGAAACACGGGGTGCGGGTCCGGCTCAATACGCGGGTCACCGGATTTGAGGGGGATAACGAGGTGGAGGGGGTAGAGACCGATCGGGGAACTACACCGGCGGATCTGGTGATTCTGAGCACGGGCGTGAGACCGAACGTAAGTCTGGCCGAAGAGGCTGGTGTTGAGATCGGCGAGACCGGTGCCATCGCGGTCGACAGCCGGATGTGCACCTCGGATCCGGACATCTACGCCGCGGGGGACTGCGCGGAGTCCACCTGTCTGGTGACGGGAGACCCTGTCTACGTGCCTCTGGGAAGCACCGCCAACAAACAGGGAAGAGTGGCCGCGGAGAACATGTGTGGGCGGGAGGATGAGTTTCCCGGGATAGTGCGGACCACCATCTGTAAGGTGTTTGATTTTACGGTGGCCCGGGCGGGATTGAACGAGCGGCAGGCTCAGGAACATGGCTATGAGGTTGTCTCCAGTATCACCCCGGGGCTGGATCGGGCGCATTTTATGTCGGATGCGGAGTTCATAGTTCTGAAACTTGTGGCCGAAGCCGGGACCGGTCGCCTGCTCGGGATTCAGGCCATCGGGCCCGGGGAGGCCGCCAAACGCGTGGATGTGGGTGTTACCGCCATAACGGCGGGGATGGACCTGGATCTGGTCTCCAACCTTGACCTCTGCTATGCCCCGTCATACAGCGAGGCTCTTGACAATATCCACACCGCCTGCAACGTTGTGAGGAATAAGATTAACGGGGATATGAAATGCGTCAGACCGGGGGAGGTGATGGAACGGTTGCAGGCGGGAGAAAAGATGGTCCTGCTGGACGTACGGTCGCCCTCGGAATATCGGCGCTCACACATACAGGGCAGTGTGCATATACCGCTGAGTGCACTGAAAGGACGGATTGCCGAGCTCGACCGCGAGAAAGAGACGGTGGTGTTCTCCCGGGTCTCGCTGGGTGCCTACGAGGCATCGCGCATACTCACGGACAGGGGGTTTGAGAACGTGAAGGTTATGGAAGGGGGCTATTTCATGTGGCCCCATGATGGAGGCGAGGAGGGCTGATTC
>JBKHGK010000222.1:0-3774 GCA_046539705.1 Candidatus Brocadiia bacterium
TAGGCGCGACCTGTTTCTGTTTCCGGTTCAGCCGGGAGTTTGAAAGGAGTTTGCGACCCTCTTTCGGTGCCCCGGGGGAGGGCCCCATCGATGTACGATTGAAATTAGTGGCCGTGCGGATATCATTTAAGTCTTCTGTCGCCATAATGATGATGGCAATTGACGGGCCCGAGTTGATGCGTCTGATCGTTTCTCACTGAATAGGAAAGAAGAAGTAAGATGCCACAATGTGAATCTTTTGCACCGGACGAGACGGACATGAAGGATGATATCCATGAGATGTCGGTCAATACTATTCGCGCCCTTGCGATGGACGCAGTTGAAGAGGCGGATTCCGGCCATCCCGGCACGGCAATGGCGCTGGCCCCCATTGCCTACGTGTTATGGATGAAAATAATGCGCCACAGCCCCAACAATCCCGACTGGTTCAACCGGGATCGATTTGTGCTTTCGGCCGGACACGCCAGCATGCTCCAGTACGCTGTGCTGCATCTGACGGGCTACGACATCTCCCTGGATGATATCCGCAATTTCCGGCAATGGGGCACGCCGACGCCGGGACACCCTGAAAACACCACCCCGGGCGTTGAGACCACGACCGGACCGCTCGGACAGGGCCTGATGAACTCCGTTGGTATGGCGATGGCCGAGGCCCACCTGGCCGCACGATACAATCAGGCGGATCACCGGATAGTGAATCATAACACCTATGCCATTGCCAGTGATGGAGATATGATGGAAGGAGCATCCCACGAAGCCGCGTCACTGGCGGGACATCTGGGCCTCGGAAAATTGATATGGGTTTACGATCAGAACCACATCACGATCGAGGGAACGACCGAAATCTCCTATTCCGATGATGTGGTCAAAAGATTTGAAGGTTACGGCTGGCACGTGCAACACGTTGGTGATGCCGCAAATGATCTCCAGAAGCTTGATGAGGCCTTCGCCTGTGCTCGGGGGGAGAACGGCCGGCCCTCTCTGATCGTGGTCCGTTCGCATATCGGGTATGGCTCGCCGAACAAACAGGATACGAGCGAAGTCCATGGGGCACCACTGGGGGAGGAGGAAATCAAACTCACCAAGCGCAATTACGGTCTCCCCGAGGATGAGAAATTTTATGTCCCTGAGGCCGTGAAGGAACACATGCACAGCGCCGTTGAACGAGGTGAAAAGCTGGAGGCCGAATGGCGTGAGACCCTGAACTCGTATCGACGGGAACACCCGCAGCATGCGGCTGATTTCGAGGCTGCACTTGAGGGCGATCTCCCCAAGGATTGGGACGCCGATCTGCCCGTTTGGCAACCGGGTGACGGCCCGATAGCCACCCGGAAGGCGGGCGGCGATGCCCTGCGGGGGCTGGCCTCCCGGATCGACACTCTCATCGGGGGGAGTGGCGACCTGGCCCCGTCCACGAAGACGCTGCTGGAGGACACCGGGTACTTCGAAAAAGGGGAATACGGGAACAGAAATATTGCTTTTGGTATTCGCGAGCTGGGTATGTGCGGGGCACTTTCCGGAATGGCTCTGCACGGGGGCGTTCGCCCGTTCGGGGCCACGTTCTTTGTGTTCACCGATTATGCCCGCCCGGCCATAAGGCTGGCGGCCCTGATGAAACTTCCCGTGATCTACCACATGACCCACGACTCGATAGGAGTGGGGGAGGATGGCCCAACTCACCAGCCAATCGAACACCTGGCATCGTTGCGGCCAATGCCGAATCTGTGTATCATCCGGCCGGCCGATCCCAATGAGGCGGCACAGGCCTGGAAGACGGCCGTGGCGCGTACCGGTGGGCCGACCATGATGGTCCTTACCCGGCAGAAATTACCCGTGCTGGACAGAGGGGAATTCGCGGACGCGGATAATCTCTCCCGCGGTGCCTATGTGATCTCGCCTGAAAAGGGGGAAACCCCGGATGCCATTCTGATGGCCAGCGGAAGCGAGGTCCATGTCATTCTGGACGCGGCAGAGAAGCTCCGGGATGAAGATATTGATGTGAGAGTGGTCAGCTTCCCCAGCTGGGAGCTCTTCCGGGAACAGCCGGATGATTACCGGAATGAGGTCCTGGCCCCGGATGTCACTGATCGCCTGGCCGTTGAAGCCGGAGCAATGCAGGGCTGGGAGGAATGGATTGGAGCCGACGGCGAAGTCATCGGCATCGAACAATACGGCACCAGCGCGCCTGGTGATGAAGTGTATGCAAAGTACGGTTTCACCGCCAAAAATGTGGTGAATAAGGTCAAAGATATGATCACCACGTGAAATATATTTCACCGTCAACCCAAATGTGTCGCACTGGAGAGGAAGCATGAAAGTCGGTATAGCGACGGATCACGCCGGATATGAACTGAAGGAAGAACTGTTGCCGAGACTGAAGGAATCCAGCGTCGAGGTGGAGGATTTTGGTGCGTATTCCTGTGACTCCGAAGATGATTATCCCGACAGGGTGGTGCCGCTGGCGCGGGCCGTCGCCGAGGGAAAAGTTGACCGGGGAATCGTGGTATGTGGGACCGGTGTCGGAGCGTGCGTCGCCTCCAACAAAGTTAAAGGCGTCCGAGCGTGCCTCATGATGGATACTTACTCGGTGCGCCAGGGAGTTGAGCATGCCCACCTCAACGTCCTCTGTCTCGGTGGGAGAGTCATGGGGGTGGAACTGGCCTGGGAACTGACGCGGACTTTCCTGACAAGCGATTACGGAGATGGCAAACGGCATTGCCGGCGTCTGAAGAAAGTGAAAGAAGTGGAACAAAACCCCTGATTGCCTGCCTCTCCTGAATTTATTCGGAGGGGCTGTTCACCTGCAATATGATCATCACGGTCACCCCCAATCCTGCCTTTGATAAAACTCTGCAGGTGAACGGTTTCGAAATAGGGGAGCATCTGCGGGCGAAAGTGCTTGGCTGCATACCGGCGGGTAAAGGAATCAATGTGTCCCGCGGACTGTTCAGATTGGGTCGGGACTCAACCGCGGGCGCCCTGATCGGACGCAATGATCGGGCCGGATTTGAGTCCGTTCTCCGTCATGAAAATATCCAGCCGTTGCTTGTGAGCGTTGATGGGGTTACGCGGACGAATACCACGATTATGGATACCGTCAGCTCAACCACGACCCACATTCGAGAGGAGGGTCCGGAGGTCTCCACGCAGGAGTTCGCGGAATTAGCGGGCCGGCTGGAACGGACAATAGCAGCCGCTCATAAGTCTGTGCGGATTGTGATAACGGGAAGCCTGCCACCCGGAGTGGAGAAAGGCCCGTTCACTGAACTGCTCAAAGCCTGTGGGGAGGCGGGAGCCAGAATTTACTGCGATACGAGCGGCCGCCCCTTCAGATGGGCCGTTGAATCCGGCCGCGTTGACGTGGTGACGCCCAATGTGAAGGAATTGGGCGAATATCTCGGGAACGATATTGACACATCTCAGGTGCCAGAAGCCGCTTCAACCCTTTTTCCCGCTGTATCCCGAGTGATCGTCACGGGGGGGAAGCGGGGTGCATGGGTTGTGGATGATGATCGGGTTATTCACGCTGCGGCCGACCTGCCGGAAGAGAAGGTTCGTAATACCGTTGGCTGCGGGGATGCCTTCCTTGCGGGCTGGCTCGCGGCACGCAGCAGGGAGATGGGCCGGGAAAAGTCGCTCAGATGGGCGGTGGCTGCCGGGACCGCCTGCGCCATGGGGGAAAGTGCGGTGGATTATGAGCGGAGCAGGGTGGAGACAATTCTGCGGCGTGTGTGAACACGCCTGTTTCTCGCTGTCGGTTTTTGGTAGGATGTT